>JBFYYA010000175.1:0-5409 GCA_041310245.1 Syntrophaceae bacterium
CACCGAATGCGGACGATATATGACAGGGCCATACGGATATTTAGTTTCGCGAGTTTTGCATATAAAAGATACTTATAAAAAATTCGCCGGGCTCGACGCCAACATGGCCCATTTGATGCGCCCCGCGATTTACGGCGCTTATCATCACATCACGATCATGGGAAAAGAAGATAAGCCACACAATATCGCCTATGATGTTACCGGCTCGCTTTGCGAAAACAACGATAAATTTGCCATCGATCGCCTCTTGCCGGAAGTGGAGCCTGGGGATATCGTTGTCATTCATGATGCGGGCGCGCACGGCCACGCGATGGGATTTAATTATAACGGAAAGCTACGGTCCGCTGAATTACTCCTCAGGGAAGATGGAATCGTTTTGCAGATAAGGCGCGCCGAAACTGTCGATGATTATTTTGCCACGTTGGATTTTGCAGAGCTTTCCAAATTCAAAGTTTAAATTTTATTTTAACCATTAAGGAAGCTGTGATTTTTTTCCGCTAAGTTTGTCTATCTTCACGCCGACAATCATGGTTTTTCGCACTATATTTTCCGGATAGGTATAATTGCCGCGTCCTGCGTATTTGTCCATAAGCAGGTTGAGCACTTTTATTTTTTCCACTTGCTCATTCACGAAAAAAGCGCGTCCGTAGCCGATGACGCTCGCGTATTTCATGCCCCACGCGCAGTGAGTTTCGCCGGCAATAATCCGCGCGTTAATATCCATTTCAAAACACACATTTTTGTTTTTGCTTAAAATTTCGATTTTCTTTCCCTTGGTTGCCGAGTGGAAATAAAGACATTCACCTTCCACGACAAAATTAAGCGGAATCACATAAGGCATATCGCCTGCCACCATGGCCATACGGCAGATTTGAGCTTGGCGCATGATGTTTTTAATTTCTTCGGGATTGGTAATTTCCTTTTCGGCGCGGTTCATCGTCATGTTTATTAGCATAAGGTCAAACAAGAAATATTGCAATATCCTAACCGGTTATGCTATTAATTAAACGCGGTTGCCCCAAAAAACGCGCTGCTTTTTTTCTAAGGATTTTACATGAAACCAATTCAAAAATCGATCATCAACGATTTTCGACATGGTATTTTCCTTACTCTTCTGGCTCTCTTCGCGATCTACTTCTTCTGGCCCCAGCTGGAAAGAATTGAATACGGCCTGTATGACCTGTCCTCCCGCCTGCGGGTAAAGCCCGCGGCCTCGCCCGTCAGCGTTATTGCGATTGACGAAAGAAGCATCAGCAATTTCGGCCCGTGGCCGTGGCCCCGATCATATATCGCTTTTATGATTGATATGCTGGACGTTTATGATGCAAAAGTTATCGGCCTTGATATTATCTATTCCGGCAAGGACCTGAATCACGGCCTCAAAGAAGTTGTCACTATTATCAAGACCATTGAAAACAATCCCCAGTATTCCAAAAAAAATATAAGTACTGTTGTTTTATTAGCGGCGCTCAAAGACGCGGAACAGCGCCTGGATAACGACACGATTTTGGCCAATTCCATTGCCACAAGCAAAAAAGTGGTTATGCCCCTGCTGTTTCACCTGAAAAAATCAAAGGAAACTCATTATAACTTCTATACCGATTACATGACCGCCAATTCACTTTTCCCTTACCCCTCGGATAAAAGCGTTGTTGCCCGCGATATTACTGTCCCCATAGATCCTTTCGCGAGCGACGCGCTACGGCTGGGGCACATAAATATTTTCGCGGATAATGACGGTGTGGTGCGAAGTGAAAACTTTTTTATCAACTATAATGACAGAATATATCCTTCTCTCGCTCTCCAGCTTGTGTTGGCTTACTTTGATCTTGATTTAACGGATTTATCTTTCGGAAAGAATCTGACTTTCGCGCACAAATCAATTCCTCTTTTAAACCAGAACAGGATGCTTATTTCTTATAAAGACGATATCCCTTATTATTCGTTTATAGATGTTATCGACAAAAAAGTCCCCGCAGACGAGTTTCGGAATAAAGTTGTCATCATCGCTCCAAGCACGGCAGGCTTAGGGGAACTGCGTGAAACCGCGATGGCGTATAATGTTCCCTCGGTAAAAATTATCGCCAACGTCGTTGATAATATTTTAAGCGACGATTATATAATCCGCCCGGAATGGGCTGTGGCTCTGGAATTGATGATGATCTTTTTATTCGGTCTTTTTATTACTCTTATCATACCGCGCCTCGGAGCATTGTTTAGCACCATTATTACTCTGGCTGTGCTGGCTTTGTGGATTAGCGCGAGCTTGTATCTTTTCGTGAATTACAGTTACTGGATCAAAGCAGTATATCCCGCGTTCGTTCTTTTGATGGGGCACATTATCATTGTTTCCAAAAGATATGAAGTAGCCCCCAAAACGTGACACCGGCGAAAGCACTTTGATTTACACTGCTGACTTTTTTCTAGCTCTTGACCGGCCGCTATGGTAAAGCCGTTACAAACTTAACTTCGGGCAGGCATTTTGCCAAAAAAATGATGGACAAGGAGTTTTATTTTTTACCCGTGAAAAATGACCGTGCCATAGGCGTTTTCGATTCCGGAGTCGGCGGCCTGACCGTTGTGCGATCCCTTATGGGGCGCCTGCCGTCAGAAAATATCATTTATTTCGGTGATACCGCGCGCGTGCCTTACGGCATTAAATCAGTCGATACGATCAATCGCTACGCCTCCCAAATTACTGAATTTCTTTTAAAAAAAGACGTTAAACTGCTGATTGTCGCCTGCAACACGATGGCGGCTGTCGCCTATCAAACAATCAAAGATTTATCCAGCGTTCCGGTTTTAGAAGTCATCGAGGCCAGCGCCCATAACGCTGTGCGCCAATCGCGCGCGAAAGTTATCGGCGTTATCGGAACGCCGGCTACTATCAACTCGAACGCTTACGCGCGCGCTATCCGTCTTTTTGACAACAAGGTTAAAATTTATTCTCAGGCCTGCCCGCTTTTTGTCCCCCTGGTGGAAGAAGGTTTATTTGATCATCAGGCGACAAATCTTATCGCGCGGGAATATTTAAAGCCGCTTATGGCCGAAAAAATTGACACGCTTGTGCTGGGATGCACCCACTATCCGTTATTAAAACCGCTGCTTCAGGATATTGCCGGCCCCGAAGTAACTCTTATCGATTCGGCGCAGGCCATGGCGGATATCGCCGCGGATCTGATCGCGAAACAAAAAATTGCCAATGACGGCAATAGTAATCCCGATTACCTGTTCTGCGTGAGTGACGTTCCTTACCGTTTTCAGGCTATCGGCGAAAAATTCCTGGGGCGGAAATTTGACCGCGTGGAAGTGGTTAACTTATAAAAAAACTTGATGGAAATTATCTAAAAAAAGGTAAATGACCTGTCATGAAAATTTTACTTGCCGGCTATAACCTTGATTATGAACTTATCGGTGAACTCAAACAAAAAAGCAGCATCACTGAAGACCTGACACCGGAGACCATCTCCGCCGCTTACGCGCGTATCAGCCGCAGCCCCAAGCCTGTCAATGAACTGCGCGGGCTTGCCCGCGCGGAAGTGGAGAAAGCACGCCAGTCCAACCGCAACATCGTTTTTGAAATGGGACATAGCTCTGTTGCGGAACATGCTGTTTTTAATATTGATGTGATTGGCATCTCCCGCCTGCTGGTTGAAGAAATTGAGAAATTTCGCCTGTGTTCATTCACGGAAAAATCGCAGCGCTATGTTCTTTTCAATAAAGATTTCGTCGTGCCGGATGAAATCTGGCGGGCGGGTATGACTAATCTTTTTGTGGAGACAATCACGGCGCAAAACGACTATTATCATGAGCTTTATGAGAAGCTTCGTCCTTTTGTTTTTGAGCAAAACAAAGCGCTGGCTGAAAACCCGTCCAACAAATCCATGCTGGAAGGCTGGGCTAAAGAAGACGCCCGCTACGCCATTTCCATGGCCACACAGACACAGCTGGGCATGACTATCAACGCCCGCAATCTGGAGATGATGCTCAGAAGGCTGGCCGCGCTGCCGCTATCCGAAGCGCGGGAATATTCAACAAAGCTTTACGAAGCCACCAAAGATATCGCGCCCTCGCTAATCCGCTACACCACACCGACAAATTACGATAAACTTACACGAAAAAATCTGGCGCTGGACGCGGAAAAATATTTTCAAAAATCTCCACAAAAAGCAAAATCGCAAAAGCCTGCGGCCGTAAATCTGACGGACGCGAAGGCCAACGCTGATATCAGAATCGCCGCATCCCTGCTTTTTTCATCATCGCATAAAGATTACGCAACCTGCCTGAGACAGGCAAACAAGCTCTCCCCTAAAGCGAAAAAAGATTTATTTAAAATAATATTTGAAAACCTCCAGCCGCATGACGCGGTTTTGCGGGAATTGGAAAATGTGGATTTGCTATATGAACTTGTTGTCAGTTCCAGCTGTTTTGCTCAGTTAAAAAGACATCGCATGGCGACGATTATCACGCAGGAATATGACCCCGCGCTCGGCGTGACCATACCTCCGTCGGTACGCAAAATCGGTCAGCAAAATAAGTTTATGGATATCATCAAACAGACAAACAAAATTTACTCGCAAATCCGCAAAAAAGCGCCCGAAGCCGCAACCTATATTCTTACCAACGCGCACCGCAAAAGAGCATTGATGAAATTAAACGCGCGCGAGATGTATCATCTGGCGCGTCTGCGCGCCGACGCTCACGCCCAATGGGATATTAGAAACCTAACCGAAGGCATGCTCAAAAAAGCAAGAGAACTTATGCCTTTAACGCTTACACTGGCCTGCGGAAAAGACTCTTTCGAAAAGCTTTATAAAAAGACTTTAGGCGCTGAGAGCAGGCAGGGTAAATCCTAATTTCATGACCAACAAAAACAATTTTTATATTCTGCTGGCCGTCACCTTAAGCGCGTTTCTGACACCGTTTATGGGTTCGGCGGTTAATGTCGCCCTGCCGGTTATCGGCAAAGAATTTTCCATGACCGCGCTGTCTTTGGGATGGATTGTTTCTTCGTTTATTCTGGCCGCCGCGATCACGCTTGTTCCTTTGGGCAGAGTATCCGACATTTACGGGCACCGTAAAATATTTTTCTACGGCGCGCTGATTTTTACTATCTCTTCATCTTTGTGTATCTGCGCGCCCACATCTTCTTTGTTAATTTTTTTCCGGACTATTCAAGGCATTGGCGGCGCGATGATTTTCAGCACCGGCACAGCTCTTTTGATTTCTCACTATCCGGCACAAAAACGCGGCAGAATTCTGGGCATTAATCTCGCCGCGGTTTACAGCGGCTTAACCATTGGCCCTTTTGTGGGCGGACTTTTAACACAGCATTTCGGCTGGAGATATATTTTTCTTTTTGCCGTTTTTTTAGGCGTGTCTATCATCTTAACAATCGCGCCTCTGGCG
>JBFYYA010000176.1:0-4582 GCA_041310245.1 Syntrophaceae bacterium
TCCAAAAATAAAGAAAAAAAACGCCTGGAAGCTGAAGAAAGAAACAGGATTTCACGAATAAAAAGCTCATATAAGAAAGAATTGGCGGCAATAGAAAATGATATAAAATTACTCGAGACAAAGAAATCAGATCTTGAAAGTGCTTTGTGCAATCCCTTAATTTTAAAAGACGCCAATAAAATTAAAGAGGCACAAATAGCCCTAAAAAATATTCATCTTAAACTTGAACTATCCTATCATAAGTGGTCGGAACTAGAGTCTAAATTAGAAGACATCATCGCTTCCGGCTAATTTTCCATATATACCTAAAATGATTGGTTTTATGCCCCATCCAAGATAGGCTTTTCGTTAGTCTGATACCATGTGGCCGGATCAGTCAGGAATAATTCCGTATCACGCAGAGAGAGAAGATGCTCTCTTTCCACTGATGCCAGTAAATTAAAAAAATTCTTTAACTTCGGTTCCGTGCTTTGTTTTTCCAATTTAGTGTATAAAGCGACGCCCCTCGCTTCAAAATCTATCGCTGTACGAATCGCTTTCAAATCATCATCATTACCCACAATACGCGCCGCTTTTTTACCCGACATTACCTTTAAGATGCTTTTTGTTGATGATTTCTTTACCTTTAATGGCACGGTAGCAGGCCATTTTTTTTCTTGCTCCCATCTGGTATGAAGCTTCTTTAGCATTTCATAATGCTCTTTTTCCTCATCGGCAATCTGCTTGAACATGTTTTTCCCGGCCATATTCTTTGTTCTGCGCGCGTTAGCCAAATAAAACTCTCGTTCTTTTTGTTCATTTTCTAAAGCAAATTCCAAAGCATTCATTCTTTTATCCATGCTCAATCGCCTCCTGCCCTTTCCTTTGATAAATTAATGTGTTTCATATTTTGTATTATAAGAAATATTTCAATCCAGAGCAATATGTTTTTATTCTAATAACTATCTCCATACTGGTATTAATGATTGATATAATATTGTCAGTTATCTTTTATATCACACATATATTCAGCGATATTGTTGCAAAGGTCCGAAATTCTTTCCAGATGCAGTAGAATTTCAACAAATATCGGCCCCGCCTCCGGGTCACAAAGCCTTTTGTGAAATCTCTCCAAATGATTATCTCTTGATTCCTTCACTTTAACGTCTATTTCTTCCTCGCGAAGAATCACATCCATATTTTTCTTTTCATTTGGATCGTCAATTATGGATACGGTATCATCAAAATTATGGGTCACCAAATCTATTATTTCCGTCAGTTCATTTTCTCCGCATTCACTGAATTTAATCCCATTACGCGCTTTTTCCGCCGCCAATTTACTGACGCATAAAACATGGCTGCCGATACTTTCAATATCGTTAGCCATCGCGGTATAAGCAAATACTTGTTTCGAGTGTTTTTCCAAAAGATTTTGCGCTGATATTTTCCATAAATATCTGTTTATCTCAAGGCGTATATTATTAACGACCATCTCTATATAGAATAAATCTTTCTCTCTTCCGGACTGATAATTAACAATCATCGTGATACTTTTCATGTACATCTTTTTAACTAAATTTATCTGACGCCTGATTTCATTATAAACATTATGCAAGGCTATTTGTGGGTCTGCTAAATCATTCGGATCAAGATATTCAGGCCATACAGAGAGGGTTTCATCTTTACCCGGCATTGCTTTTTCCATTAATGAAGCGAACGGCTTAAGGATAAAAATAAATAACAATACGATAACCAAATTTATTAAGAAATGAGCCAGCGCGATTTGCTGAGCCGGGCTGCTGGAAATACTTTTCAATAGATAGAGCAATTGCGGCAGAAATATTAAACAAAAACCAATACCCGCGCATTTGAATATCAGATGCGAAACTGCAGTCCTTTTGCCGCCCTTCGTTGCTACTGCTCCTGCCAAAAGCGCCGTAACAGTCGTGCCGATATTGGCGCCCATGGTAACCAGTACGGCATTTTGGAGAGATACCAATTCCTGCTGGGCCAAAAGAACCATAATGCTAATCGGTATAGCTGATGCCTGGACGATACCCGTAACTACGATACCCATTAAAATTCCCATAAAAGGATTATGAGTATCTTTGAGTAACTGAGTCAGCATGGGAGAATTTTTAAGAGGTTCAACAGCCTTGCTTACTAATTCTAAGCCAAAAAATAATAATCCGAAATAAAATACTATCTCTCCCGCAAGCTTCCATTTACCTTTTCCGGCAAGCCAAAATAATCCGCCCGCTGAAAGTATGATGGGAGAAATTTCCGTAAAGCGCCAGACAACAAATTGGACGGTTATTGTTGTTCCGATATCCGTTCCTAAAATAATGGCTAATGATTGAGAAAAACTGATTAATCCGGCGCTTACCAGGCCTATTGTAAGAGCTGTGGAAGCGGACGAACTTTGAAACATTATTGTCGAAATAATGCCGGATAAAAGACCATAAAATCGTCTTTCCACCAGGTATTTAACGTATTGCTTTATGCGAACATTAATTAGATTTTGAACCGACGCAGATAGACGGAGCATGCCGATGAGAAATAAAATTATGCCGCTTATCGCGATGATTATTTCCTGCATTTTGATATTTCCTGTTAATTCAAACTTAGCTTATCTTATTTATCGATATAATTTCAAATTTGTCATCAAACTACAAGTACTATAATTGAGATGGATATTTGCAATTCTCTTTTTGCACTGCATTTAAAGTTTGTTGAACATAATCTGTTAAGTTTTCGTTGACATTAGCGTGAAAATACGGCTATATTTCACATCATTTTTGAACAATAATCGTTAAAACAGTTAATCTAACTTTAACATCTTACAGATTAAGGAGATAATGTTTTGGGGAATAACGATTCTTCTTTTACTGACATCCCGGCTCAAAACATATCATCGTCACAAGCTGATTTTGCTTTATTCCATCACCATGATCTTTTAACTGCTTTCGATATCGATAAACCTAAAAAAACAGAAAATACTTGTTTACAAACTAAATCGTTTAAATTTTAGCGACGGTTTGATTTTTCTCATCTTCAGAAATAAGAGTTTAGCATAAGCTTATACTATGGTCCTGTGTAAAATACTGCAGAGACTTGCCGTACTAATTCTCAAGAAGTTATCAACAATATTTTAAACTATAAGTTTGATTTTCTAGTGATTGATTACGGCTTAACTGCTATTTCTGGGCCTTCTTTGAGTTCAGCCCCGTATTTTTTCCTTAGTAATAGAATATATAAATCAATTAATTTCTTCTTTGTTTTCTATTAAATATTCCTTTGATGATTTGTTAGTTTTTATCTGCGAGCTTTTCATAAGTACTTTAACCGCCTTAATCGTTTCATGTTGAGATTTAGCATTGTCTATTGTAACTTTTCCCAGTATCAATCATCAGTATAAATGTAAGTTCTCCTCCAAAACATATTAAGATTCGTATTGATCTTTTATCCAATCAAGGTAAGCGCCTGTTTTAATGCTTTCGACCCACCATTTTTGATTTAAATACCATTTTATTGTTTTGTATAATCCTGTTTTGAATGATTCCGTAGGTTTCCATTTCAGCTCTCTTTTGATTTTAGAAAAATCAATCGCGTAGCGCCTATCGTGACCGAGCCTGTCCTTTACAAATTTAATCAGCTCACGTCTGCTTTTTAAATTACGTGGCGGCTCTATTTCATCCAGAGCATCGCAAATCATTTGCACGATTTTTATGTTTTGAATCTCGGCTTTTCCACCGACATTATAAGTTTCCCCTAATCTTCCTGATTTTATGATTTTCCAAATTGCTGAGCAATGGTCTTCTACATACAACCAATCTCTGACGTTTTTTCCATCTCCATAAACCGGTAGGTCTTTACCTTCCAATGCATTCAGAATAATCAAAGGAATCAGTTTTTCTGGAAATTGGTAAGGACCGTAATTGTTGGAACAATTCGATACTGTAACCGGTAAGCCAAATGTCTTATAATATGCCCGCACCAGATGATCGGATGCCGCCTTTGAGGCCGAATACGGGCTATTGGGACGATAAGGAGTGTCCTCGTAAAATAATCCTTTTGGCCCAAGACTTCCGTAAACCTCATCGGTGCTTACATGATGAAATATTTTAAATTTATTACCGCGTGATTTAGCCGACTCTAGTAAATTAAACGTCCCGATAATGTTTGTTTGTATAAAATCACCAGGGTCTTTAATTGAACGGTCAACATGTGATTCCGCGGCAAAATGACATACCGCGTCAATTTCATATTTTAAAAAAACTTCTTCCAATTTACCGGCATCACAAATATCAACTTTTTCGAAATAATATTTTGAAGTGTTTTTTGCCGCGATATCTTCCAGGTTCAGAGGATTTCCGGCGTAAGTCAACTTATCAACGTTAATTATGCTTCCTTTATATTTATTTGATTTTACAAGATATCGGATGAAGTTGCTTCCAATAAATCCGCAACCTCCGGTAACCATTAAATTTTTGAATATTCTTGATTTTACTTTTCCTTTTTTCATTAATTGTTTTTTCATTTTATTTTGTTCTCTTCTTCTATAAGCACGTATTTAAAATATTACTTTCTAATGTCATAATTT
>JBFYYA010000177.1:0-2668 GCA_041310245.1 Syntrophaceae bacterium
GCAAAAAAGGCCAAAAATATTTTAGTCAGCGTGGTTATGGGAAGCGATTCTGATTTGCCCGTTATGTCTGAAGCGACAAAGATTCTCGATGAATTCGGCATCGGCTATGAACTTATTCTAACATCAGCGCATCGCGCTCCGTCGCGCACCGCTAAGTTTGCCAGCGAAGCAAAAGAAAGAGGCATTCAGATAATTATTGCGGGAGCGGGTGCGGCGGCGCATCTGGCCGGCGTTATTGCGTCACACACGCCATTGCCGGTAATCGGCGTGCCTATTGACGCGACTTCCCTTAAAGGATTGGACGCGCTTCTGGCCACGGTGCAAATGCCGGGCGGCATTCCGGTAGCGACAATGGCTATCGGCAAAGCAGGCGCCAAAAACGCCGCTATTTTTGCCGCGCGCATGATGGCGCTTACCGACAAAACGCTGGCCAAGAAGCTCGATGGTTATATCGCGCAAATGGCCAAAGACGTGGAAGCCAAACAGAAAAAACTTTTATGACTCAAGTTTTTAAAATCACGCGTCAAGATACCGAAAAGATAATCACTAACGCCGCCGAAATAGTTTTACAAGGCGGCGTTATAGCTTATCCCACAGAGACTTTTTACGGCCTGGGCGCGGACGCGACCAACGAAGAGGCCTTGCGCAAAATTTTTGAAATCAAAGGGCGCGATTTCAATAATCCAATCTCCGTGATTATCGGTGAAAGAAATGATGCTTATTCTCTGATCAGCGGCAGTAACTCGGTGGCCGAAAAACTGATGGATATTTTCTGGCCCGGCGCGCTAACGATAATTTTCAGAGCCGCGGAAAAAATCTCACCCCTCCTTACCGCGGAAACAGGGAAAATAGGCATTCGCCTTTCCAGCCATGAAATTGCCCGGCGCGTCGCGCAAGAACTGGGGCGTCCCCTTACGGCTACCAGCGCCAATATATCCGGAAAACCGGAATGTGTAACCGCCAATGATGTTCTTGTTCAGGTGGGAGATAAAATTGATGCTGTAATTGACGCGGGAAAAACTGCAGGTAAAAGCGCCTCCACGATAATAGATACAACCTGCGTTCCCCCGATTATTTTGCGCGAAGGGGTGATAAGCAAAAAAACAATAGAAGAAATAATATACTGAGATAAAATTACTGTTATCTACTCTTATTAAAGGAGGCGTTCCGCGCCGATAATCTCCGGCTGTATTTTAATAACACCTGGCGGCTCATTTATAAAAACAACCATAAAAGGAATCCGTCCGTTGGGCATAATTTTATCATTGGTATTATTATTGCCCTCCGGCCGGGAAAAAATCTTTTTCATTTCTTCTTCGGATAAATTAACTAGCTCTTCATCTGTAAGGACATTGCCAGCGTAACTCGTTTGTTCAGCCAGAAACACGGAGTTTTCGCCGATTATCGTTCCTTTAACCAAAACACGGGAAATGGGGTAATCCGCATTATTAACCGCCACTCCTTCCATAACCCGGATTGCTCCTAAAATATTATTATTTAAAAGCCTCTGACTCGTGCTTTCTACAGCGACTTGGGATAAGACAATTTTCGGACGCGCCGGCTCTGGGTCACCTAAATACTTATTCGCGAATTCACTGATTGCCGGCGGCGCCATTTCGCGGAGAATTGCGCCAATCTGCGGATAAAACAAGTAATAAAGGACAGCCGGTATGACAAAAATTATCAAAACAGACCAGATAAAAATTTTCCATCCCCCGCCCCCGCTTTTTTTTGCTTTTTGCTTTTTTATTTTTACAGCATCTGCTGACGCCGGCTTTTCAAAAGATTCTGTCATTTCATTTATTTCAATCTTATCTTCACCGGAGACATCGGGCTTTGCGATTTCGATACTATTAACGCCTTTTTCATCTAACTCTTTTTTTACTTCCATGACATTATCAAGAAAGCGAACCACATCTTCATCACGGCCGCTTGATGGCGGAATATTTCGCGAAAAATCAGCATTTCGTTGAGCAGGTTGTGAATCTTTAGATGAAACTGTTTTTGATTTTTGCGCAGATTCCTGATCTTTTTCGGTTACCTGCGGCTGATTATTCTGAAAAAAAACATGCTCACAGCGGCTGCAGCGCATCCACAGGCCATCACCCTGCATCAGGGCGTCATCAAAATAAAATTTTGTCCGGCATTGTCTGCACTGAATAATCATTGTTCTTCCTCTTTATAACTGTTTTATAACGTAAATGTCCGGTAAAAATCTGTAACGTTCGCCATAATCAAGGCCATATCCGACTAAAAAACCGTCTTCCATCGAAAAACCGACATAATCAGCTTCAAAAGCGACTTTTCTTCTTTTACGTTTATCCAGCAAAGCGCAAACCTTAAGCGAACGGGGACTTCTTTCTTTAAACCATTCAACAAGATATTTCAACGTTAAACCTGTATCTACAATATCTTCGACAATCAACACATCACGACCTTTAATGCTTGTTTCAATATCTTTTGTCATGACGACTTTTTCTGAACTCTCCGATCCAGTGCCGTAGCTGGCGCAACGCACAAAATCAACCTGGCACTCAACTCTGATTTCCCTGATTAAATCGGCCATAAAAATGAAAGCTCCCTTGAGAATGCCGATGATAATTAATTCACTTCCGGCATAATCCTTGGAAATTTTAGCGGCCAATTCACGAACGCGTTTTTTTATCTG
>JBFYYA010000178.1:0-3011 GCA_041310245.1 Syntrophaceae bacterium
TTGTGGGTTGATTTGTTTCCCGGATAAATTCACAGGCAAAGTTTTTGTGTTGTTGTAATTCATTAATGAGCTCAGACAACCCCCGCTCATTTACGATAATCGCGCACTCTTTAGCCGCCGCGGGGTTTCCCTTTTTGATTTCATTCATCAGTGCGGTAAATTCAAATTCGTTGAAAAGTTTGGCTAATAGTTCTTTGTCCGGCTCTTTGCGCGCCGCGTCTTTCAGGTCAAAATCAATTTCCACATCCTTACGAATAAGCGCGAGCTGGCGGCTGAGCCTGGCCTGCTCGGCGTATTTTTTAAAGCTTTCGCGCAGTTTTACGTTGCGCAGATTATCCGCGTTTTCAATGACTGTTTCCAGCGAGCCGTATTCCTCAATCAATCGTTGCGCTGTTTTGGGGCCGACGCCGGGAACGCCGGGAATGTTATCCGATGTGTCGCCCATGAGCCCTAAAATTTCCACCACTTTATCCGGCGCCACGCCGAAGCGCTCTTTTACCGCCGCTATGTCATACGTTTTGTCCTTCATGGTATCGACCATGGTGACGTTTTCATTAACCAGCTGCATCAAATCCTTGTCGCCGGAAACGATCACCGTGCGCCAGCCTTTGGTGCTTGCCTGTTCGGAAAGTACGCCGATAATGTCATCAGCCTCGGTTCCCTGTTTTTCCAAAACGGGAATGAAAAAGCCGCGGATAATATCTTTAATAAAAGGTATCTGCGGGCTTAAGTCATCCGGCATGGGTTTGCGCGTGGCTTTGTAATCAGTGAATTCTTCGTGACGGGTGGTAGGGCCTTTCACATCAAAAGCGATAACGATATAATCGGGCTTGATGTCGCGCAGAAGCTTCAGCAGCATATTGGTAAAGCCGTAAATAGCGTTAGTGGGAAACCCCTTGGAATTGGTCAGCGCGGGAATCGCGTAAAAGGCGCGGTAGAGATAGTTGCTGCCGTCAACCAGGGCAAGCAGAGGAATTTGATTTTTTTCGGTCATTATTTACAATTTAAGAAGAAAGTAAGCTCACCCTGCCGCGAAAATTCTTTTCAGGGTGAGCCTGCTTTCAAAGCAATTTAATTTTTTTTATCTGTAACGTTCAGCCTGTTTTCTCGCTTCTTCGAGCTGCTGCTGATATTGCTTGTTTAGCTCTTCCATTTTTTTTCTTACTTCATCCGAGGAAGATGAGAAGTTGCGAAATTTATACTCCGCTCTTATCTGAATTAAGACCAGAAGCGCGAAAAGGATTCCAAAAACCAGCCACGCTTTTTTCGCTTCGATGTTATGCACGTAAATGCTCGCCATGACGATAAAGAAAAGTCCAATGAGCGCGTTTAAAATTACTCCTGCGTAGGGGATAACCCCCAATATCGCGGCAATCGGCGCTAGAACTGTCAGGTAGGCAACGCATCTATATGAAGTTTCGTAGTTTTCCTGCGAGCCCATCAGTTTCCAGATAAAATACATTATGGCGGCGCCGATGAAACTGCCGATAATGACGGCAAGAGGAATGAAGATAATGAGCCCCAGGCTGTCTAAAAACCCCCTGCTTACATAGCTTAAGCCGAGGATATTGATAATGGCTTGTATGATTCCGGCGACAATACCCATAATGATTGCGAAAATAACGGGTTCCAGAAATCCGCCGGATTTGTGCATAGATTTAAAAAAATCTGCGGGTTTTGTTAAGATATTTAAGGCTTTCTGGGGAATTTCGGCAAAATCAAATTCTTTTACTTCCATGTTTCCCTACCTCCTTAAAAAGTATTTTTTAACGTGAACCGAAAAAATATTGTGAACTTTTCTCATGAAACGCCCTCGGCGTCAATAGGATGTTTTTTTGGTGTCAAGAAAACAAGTAAGTTGTCATTACACCCGAAGTGACAGTGGTTTTTATAATTCAAAAGACGCGTTGATTTTGAAAGTCCTTACCGCGCGCATGTCTAAAATATCAGTCACACCGGTTTTTTCTTTTACATTATCAAGAAAAGATTCCAGCTCATTAGCGCTTGCCGCGCTGACGGTAAACCAGATATTGTATTCATCGTCGCGCCGGTAATTATGTGTAACGTTTTTGTTGGCGTTTACTGTTTTAACAAATAATTCGATTTTGTCCTCCGACACACGCGCGGCGCATAAAGTGCTGACGCGGCCCAGCTTGGCGCTGTCAAAAACCGCGCCGATACGGCGGATGATTCCATCGTTTTTCATTTTTTGCACGCGCGCCAGAACTTCTTCTTCGTTGATACCGCATTTATCGGCAACAATGGCAAAAGGCTGTTCAGTCAGCGGGAATTCTTTCTGCAGGATGTTGAGTATTTTTTTGTCTGTTTCGTCCATTTGGTTATCACTTTTTCGTCATTCCAGCGTAGAGGCTGTTTCATAATAGCATGAAGAGCAATAAAAGCTGTCATACCGGCGAAGGCCGGTATCCAGAAGTTATTGAAATTACTGGATTCCCCCGTATCAAGCACGGGGCAGGCTCTTCGTCGCGCTTCGCTTGCACGGAATGACGAATTTGTAATTACGACACAGCCTTGTAGGCCGGTATCCAGTTATAAAATCGAATTATATAAATCATTCCAATTCGGATTCTCTTTTTTAATAAGTTTAACTTTCCAGGCTCTCTTCCATTCTTTAATGTTCTTTTCCCGTTCAATAGCCGTATCCATGTTGCCATGCAGCTCATACCATACCAGATTATGCACTTTGTATCTTTTTGTGAATCCGTGAGCTAAATCATTTTTATGTTCCCATTTCTTTTTACCAGATCGGAAGTGACTCCGCTGTAAAGAGTGCCGTTTTTCTTGCTTGCCAGAATATATACGGCCGGTTGCTTAATCATATATTTTATTTATGGTCCCCGGCTTTTGCCAAAACGACGTCTGGATTCCGGCCTTCGCCGGAATGACGTAAAAAATACTACATTTTTTTCGGCTCATACAAACACAACGGTTCCTCGGCCAGATAATCGCCGGTGGCCTCATAGGCGCGGGCGCGGCAGCCGCCGCAGACT
>JBFYYA010000179.1:0-2786 GCA_041310245.1 Syntrophaceae bacterium
AGAGAATTATCCATCCCGCTGATTGCCACCAATGACTGTCACTATCTAAACCGGGAGCATGCGGAGGCTCATGATGTTTTGCTCTGTATTCAGACCGGTAAAACGATTGAAGACAATGACCGCATGTCATTGGGTTCAGATAATTATTATTTTCGTTCACCGGAGGAAATGCACGCGCTTTTCGCGCAAACACCGGAGGCTTTGTCCAATACGGTAGAGATTGCCAAAAAATGCAATTTATCGCTTGATTTAAACAAATTTTATTTGCCGAAATTTGAACTTAAAAATCCTGACGAAACCCTTGATGAATACCTTGAACGGAAAGCGAAGGAAGGGCTGCAAAAATTACTTCCGGAAATTATGAAGAATCAAAAGGGAAATGAAGGGGAAATCAAGTCAAAATACGAAAAGCGCCTGTCTGAAGAGTTGGAAATGATTAAGGCCATGGGTTTCGCGGGTTATTTTTTGATCGTTTCCGATTTTGTGAAGCATGCGAAACACAACAATATTCCCGTGGGGCCCGGGCGTGGTTCCGCCGCGGGCAGTCTTGTCGCTTACGCGACGCGAATAACAAATATTGATCCCATCCGTTATGGGCTTTTCTTTGAAAGATTTTTAAATCCTGATCGCATCAGCATGCCGGATATCGATATTGATTTCTGTCAGGAGGGCAGGGATGATGTTATCCGTTACGTAACTGAAAAATACGGCAAGGATAAAGTATCACAGATCATCACTTTTGGAAAAATGCAGGCCAAAGCCGTAATCCGAGATGTCGGAAGAGCTTTGAATATTTCTTACGGCGAGGTTGACAGAATCGCCAAACTCATTCCCAACGTTTTGAATATTACTCTGGAGCAGGCGTTAAAAGCAGAACCTCGCCTGAAGCAGGAGGCAAAAAAAGACCCCCGAATTGATAAACTTTTATCTTTTTCGCTGATTCTGGAAGGTTTAAACCGTCATGCCTCCACGCATGCCGCGGGAGTTGTTATATCCGACGTGCCGCTGGTGGAAAGAGTTCCTCTTTGCATTCCCAAAGATGAAATCGTATCCCAATATTCCATGAACGACATTCAAACGGTTGGCCTGACCAAATTTGATTTCCTGGGACTTAAGACTTTAACAGTAATTAAAAACGCATTAAAATTCATTAAACAATCACATAATATAGACTTAGATATTGATAACTTACCACTTGAAGATAAACAAACATATGAACTGCTGATTAAAGGCGAAACGGATGGAGTTTTCCAGCTGGAAAGCGATGGCATGAAGGAAATCATGGTCAGCCTTAAACCTGACCGCATCGAAGATGTGATCGCGTTGATTGCTTTATACCGTCCGGGGCCCATGAAAATGGTTCCTGAATTCGTATCACGCAAACAGGGTAAAACTAAAATTACTTACGAATTACCTCAACTGGAAGAAATTCTGAAAGAAACATACGGAATCATTCTTTACCAGGAACAGGTTATGCAGATTGCCGGCACCATCGGTAATTATACTATGGCCGAGGCGGATACTCTGCGTAAGATGATGAGCAAAAAGAAACCCGAAGATATGGAAAAGGAAAAGCCCAAATTTGTTGAAGGGGCTAAAAAACAGAAAATAAATGAGAACAAGGCGAGAAAAATATGGGAACAGATGGAGACATTCGCCGAATACGGGTTTAATAAATCTCACAGCACCGCCTACGCGATGATTTCTTATCAGACCGCTTACCTGAAAGCCCATTATCCGGTAGCTTTTATGGCGGCGTTGCTGACCAGTGAAAAGGATAACCGCGATAAAATTATAAAGCACATGACCACCTGTAAGGATATGGGGATAAATATTTTACCTCCCGATATCAACGAATCGGAAAAAGATTTCAGCATTTCCGGTGAAAACATCCGCTTTGGACTTGCCGCGGTAAAAAATGTCGGCGCCGCCGCGATTGATTCCATAATTGAAGCAAGAAAAAACGGCAGGTTTACATCGTTTATGGATTTTTTAACCCGTATAGACCTACGCAAAACCAATAAAAGAGTCCTGGAAAGCCTGATTAAATGCGGAGCGTTTGACACGATAGGCTATAAACGCCGTCAGTTGGCGCAGTATTTCGAAGAAGCGATGGATATGGCGCAGCGCCGCCAAAAAGAATTACAAAGTTCGCAGGCAAGTTTTTTTGCTGATTTTGATTCCTCTTCCAACGGAGGTAACGGGTCGACAGGATATGAAATACCGGATTTGCCTGAATGGGATCAGAAAGAACTTCTCTCCATGGAAAAAGAAGCGCTGGGTTTTTATATCAGCGGCCATCCATTACTGCGTTTTGCCGATAAATTAAGATTTGTCGCCAATGCCAACTCCGGAAACCTAAACACTAAGAATGATAAAGATACGATTACCATTGCCGGTGTCGTAAGCACTCTTTCCGAAAGACAGACAAAAAGAAAAGATATCATGTGCAACATTACACTGGAAGATTTGCATGGTTCTGTTGGCGTTATTTTCTGGGCGGATGCGTACAGCAAGTACTATAAAATCCTTCATGAAGACGAGCCGGTAGTTATTACCGGAACTCTTGATGTAGGCGATGAATCGGTGAAAATAATTGCGCAGGAAGCGATATCTTTATCAAAAGCGCTGGAAAATCCCTATAAACAGGTTCGTTTCATGATTGATGCCAGCAAAGTTTCTCCTGAAACAATCAAGTCATTCAACGAAACCATTAAAAAGTATCGCGGCAAATCTGAAGGTTATATGCATATTATTAACGGTAAAAGCGAAACGATAGTTTATCT
>JBFYYA010000180.1:0-2593 GCA_041310245.1 Syntrophaceae bacterium
TAAAGTTTTTTGAATACTGGTTCCACTGCCTTGCGGAATTCATGGCGCCAATCCAACGCTCCGCGCTGAGCGGTGGTGCTGCAGTTGGCGTACATCCAGTCCATGCCGTTTTCGCCGACCAGGCGAATCAGGCTCTGCGTTAACTCCTCGACTGTTTCGTTGAAAGCTTCTCTCGGTGTGTGGCCGTGCTTGCGCAGTTCGTTATACTGCGCTTCCATCATGCCCGCCAGCGCGCCCATCAGCACGCCGCGTTCGCCGGTGAGATCACTGTAAACTTCCATCTGGAAAGTGGTGGGGAACAAAAATCCCGAACCAATAGCAATGCCCAGCGCCAGTGTTCTTTCTTTGGCGCGTCCGGTGGCATCCTGATGAACGGCAAAACTGCTGTTGATGCCGCTTCCGTCAAGGAAATTTCTGCGCACGCTGGTGCCGGAACCTTTGGGCGCGACCATAATCACATCGACAAAATCAGGCGGGATAACACCGGTCTGCTCTTTGTAGACGATAGAAAAGCCGTGCGAAAAATACAGAGCGTCGCCTTTTTTCAGGTTTGCTTTTACTTTCGGCCACAGCATCATCTGCGCGGCGTCGGAAACCAGGTATTGGATAACCGTACCGCGCTTGACCGCTTCTTCAATGGAGAAAAGAGTTTTTCCCGGAACCCAGCCATCGGCCACGGCTTTATCCCAGTAAGACTTGTCTTCGATTGCCTGCCCGATAATGATGTTGATGCCGTTGTCTTTCATGTTCATGGCCTGCGCGGGCCCCTGCACGCCGTATCCTAAAATCGCCACAACTTCATCTTTTAAAATTTCCCGCGCTTTAGCAAGCGGGAATTCATCAGATGTGATAACTTCTTCTTCAACTCCGCCAAAATTAATTTTTGCCATATAAAACCCCCTGTTATTTAGATAAATTTATTTTAGTTTTTTAATTCCAAGGCGACAAGACCGGTTCTCGTGATATCGGCGATGCCCAAAGGTTCGAGCCTAGACATCGCCAGATCAATCTGCGCTTTGTCACCTGTTATTTCCAGTATTACATAATGTTCGCCGGACTTTATTACCTTCCACTGATTATCGTCAACAGCTTTTTTTATCTGGTCTTTTTTGTCTTCAGTCAAATCGAGGCGCACTAAAACCATTTCGCGGTGCACTGATTCGACGTTGGTCAAATCATCGACAGAGATTACATCAACCAGCCGCTGCAATTGATTTTCGATTCTCGAAATTGTCGCCTGATTGCCTATGCTGGTCATGACGATTTTGGAAATCTCATACTGCGTGGTCGTATTAACGCTGAGGCTTTCAATGTTGTAACCCTTGCCGCCCAGCGTGCCCGCGATTCTCGCCAGAACGTCCGGCTTGTTGTAAACAAGTATTGAAATAATGTGTTCCTTTTTTTCCATGCGCTCCAACCTTTCTATTTTAAATTTAATTAATCATTTCTCTTGTGCCTAAATCCATGTCGGCTAACGATTCGCCCGGCCGCACCATCGGATAGACGCATTCCTCGCGCGACACGCGGAAATCCATCAGCACCGGTTTGTCAACGGCGAAAGCGTCACGCAGCGCTTTTTCCACATCGGCGGGTTTTGTTATACGCATGCCGATAATGCCAAAAGCTTCGGCCAGCTTCACAAAATCAGGGGCGTAGGTCATATCGGTGTGCGAGTATCGTTTCTCATAGAAAAGCTCCTGCCACTGGCGCACCATACCCAGAAAACCGTTATTCAAAAGAACAACTTTAACGGCGATGTTATACTGCGCGGCGGTCGCGAGTTCCTGGATATTCATCTGAATGCTCCCGTCGCCGGCGATGTCCACGACATTTTTATTGGGAAAAGCGCACTTGACGCCAATTGCCGCGGGCAGTCCATAGCCCATAGTTCCCAAACCGCCGGAAGTGATAAAGCTGTTGGGTTTGTCGAACTTGAAAAACTGCGCCGTCCACATCTGGTTTTGCCCAACCTCTGTGGTGACAATAACATCTCCGTTGGTTACTTTATGCAGCATCTCAATGACATACTGCGGCTTGATAATCTCGCCGTTCTGGCAGTAGGTCAACGGTACTTTTTCTTTCCATTGTTCGATTTCTGCAAGCCATTCCTTGCGCGCGCCTTTGTCGGGAGCATATTTATGCTCCGCCAGAAAGTGAAGCAAATCATTCAGTGTTGCCTTGGTTTCTCCGATAATCGGCAATTCCACCACCACGTTTCTGTTGATGGATGAAGGATCGATATCGATCTGCACAATCTGCGCGTTGGGCGCGAAGGTTTCAATCGTGCCGGTGACGCGGTCGTCAAAGCGAACGCCCACGGCAATAAGCAAATCGCAGTGGCTCACCGCCATGTTCGCGTGATACGTGCCGTGCATCCCCAGCATTCCCAGCCACAAGGGATCTGTTCCCGGGAACGAACCCAGCCCCATTAAAGTTCCCGTTACGGGAATCTGATATTTTCTGGCGAGCTCGGTAAGCTCGCCTGCTGCCCTGCCTAAAATAACTCCGCCGCCGGTCATGAGCAAAGGCCGTTTGGCATGGCTGAGCATTTCAAAAACCTGCGATAATTTTTTGGGCACGGGTTTATGCGTGA
>JBFYYA010000181.1:0-2885 GCA_041310245.1 Syntrophaceae bacterium
TGGATTTAATACAGAAATCATTCGGATTTGACACCGCGATAGAAAAAGCGGTGGAATCAATCAAAAGCGCGCATGTGGAATCGAAAGGCTCCTTTAACGGCATCGGCCTGATTAAAATAATGGGCAGGCTTTCCGGGCATATTGCGGCGCATGCGGCGCTCGCGCAAAATGATGTTAATTTTGTCCTGATCCCTGAAGTTCCGTTTGATTTGCATGGAGAAAAAGGGTTTTTAAAAATATTGGAGAAACGCATGAATCTACGCGGACACGCCGTTATTTTAGTGGCCGAAGGAGCGGGTCAGGAAATAATGCGCAAGAAGGATACTCCTCTGGAGAAGGATTCTTCCGGTAATGTCCGCCTTTTGGATATCGGTATATTTCTGAAAAACGCCATAGAAGAGTATTTTCAGAAAATAAACACGGAAATAAATCTGAAATATCTAGAACCCAGCTATCTGATCCGCTCTATCCCGGCTAACGCAGCTGACGGTATTTATTGCAGTTCTTTGGGGCAATACGCTGTGCACGCGGCAATGGCGGGTAAAACCGGTCTCCTTGTCGCTTTAATGAGAGAAGAATATGTTCATTTACCCCTTAATGCCGCTGTTTCCCGCCGGAAAATTGATCCTCAGGCCAATATCTGGCAGCGGGTTTTGGAAACAACCGGTCAGCCGGCAGAAATGCAAAATAATTAAAAATAACTTGCAAAACCAAGACATTTGTTTTAATAACCACGCACTTTTCAGGAGGATTTATTAATGTCACGTGTTTGTGAAGTCTGCGGTAAAAAACCGTCAATCGGCAATAATGTCAGCCATGCCAATAATAAAACAAAAGTCGCCTGGTATCCTAATTTGCAGAAATTACGATGTGTGGATAAAGAAAGCGGTTCGGTAAAAAGAGTAAAGGTTTGCAGCCGCTGTATCCGTTCGGGTAAGGTTAAAAAAGCCGTCTAAAGCGGCCGCCAGCCGTATTCCTTTATGATTTCGGCGCTTTGCCTTAAAAAAATATCATCATCCCTGTCCAATAAAGTACTAGCCTGCAAAAAAATATTTCTAATTCTGGTGTAAATATCATTTTCACTGATTTTTGCGCCGAATTTGGCGGCGTATAGTTTTATCCGGCCTTCCAAATCCATAATGCGGCTCATTCTTTCATTTGTAAGATAAACCGACGCTTCCTTAATCACGGCATTTACCTGTTCTTCTTCCATGTTATAAAGCCATTTCATTGTGCGAACAAATTGCGGCATTTTATTTTCTGCCGTGTAGGCAACTGCGTGAGACAAAAGATCAATTGTATGGGATGAATTTATCTGCTTTAGTATTGCCAGATCATAGAGCATTTCGATTATTAAATGCGAACGATACACAGCATCGTTATAAGAAATTTCGTTTTTTATGTCTTTATAAAATTCCAAAAGCGGATTAATGAGCGGTTTGCCTTTAATATACGAATAACCTTGTGAATTTGGATCAAATTCTTTGAGCTCATCACCACAAATAAAGCCGTAATGGGCTAGGTCATCCAGAAGAAGATGAAACATAACATATGCAGCGCCGGAATATTCGGGCGGAATGTCCAAAGTTCTTTTAATGTCATGGGTTTTCCGTGAATTTATTTGAGGGTGAATTGTCAGCAGATCCGGCACGATGTTATAAACATAAACATCCAAATCATGTTTTT
This sequence comes from Syntrophaceae bacterium, assembly GCA_041310245.1. Classification (GTDB taxonomy): domain Bacteria; phylum Desulfobacterota; class Syntrophia; order Syntrophales; family Smithellaceae; genus UBA4810. The sequence goes on from JBFYYA010000181.1 coordinate 1,687, forward strand.
CGGCGCCTGCCGCGATAAGATAGCTTTGCAGCAGGTATGTATGTGTGAGCATCATCATAAAAAATATTTATATTTCTGGTTTTTCAATTTCTTCGAGGCGATAAATTTTTTTCAGTTCGCCGATAAGAGGCCTGATCTCTTCTGTGAAATCAGGCATGATGGAAATTTTTATGATCGCCTCCTGCGAATCAATCGTTGATACGGTGGACATTCCCTCGTAGCCTTCAATGATAAACTGGACGGGCGCTATATGTTCTCTTTTAATCCTGAAAATTTTATCGGTCATTTTTTTAATTTTCCTATCATTTAAACCTGCAAAGAGCAAGAATGAAGCCCTGATTGACTCAATGAGATAAAACCTGTATGATCATCACAGTTATTACCGAGTTATAAATGCCTAGTGACCCGTAAATATTAGTAATATTATCATTATTGGTAATCACTTTACTATAAAGATAAACGGCGAAAGTTAGAAATAATGACCTTACCAAAAAAGCTTCCAACAACCAGTTGGAAATTTAATAATAACGACAATAAGTCAGTCGAAAATTCTTTAAGCAAGGAATTCGACGTCTCGCCGATTATTTCTCAAGTATTAATAAATAGAAATTTGCTGGATATAGATGATGCGCGTCGTTACCTCTACCCTTCTCTAAACGATTTACATAGCCCTCTTTTGATGAAAGATATGAAGCAGGGTGTCGAGCGCATGGTGCAGGCCATTCATAATAATGAAAAAATAGTTATTTACGGTGATTACGATGCCGACGGCATAACATCCGTGGTAATTCTTTTTAAATTTTTAAAGGAATTAACTCCTCACGTCTCGTTCTTTATCCCTCATAGAATTGAACACGGCTATGGATTAAAAAAAACTATTATCGATCAATTTAAGGCGGAAAATATAAGTCTTATTCTTACCGTGGATTGCGGTATTTCTGATATTGAACAGATCGCGTACGCCAGGAACTTGGGCATTGACACAATAGTTTTGGATCATCATGAGATATCCACCACCCTTCCCTGCGCTGTCGCCGCGATAAATCCAAGTCGTGAAGATTGCAGTTTCCCTTTCAAAAATCTAGCGGGTGTCGGTATCGCTTATAATTTTCTTATCGCTTTACGCGGCGCGTTACGCAAAGAAGGTTTTTGGAAAAATAACGATTATCCTAATTTAAAAGAATACCTTGATATTGTCG
>JBFYYA010000182.1:0-3173 GCA_041310245.1 Syntrophaceae bacterium
TACATTCCCGGTAAGAGACTTAATAAGACCGTCGGGTTTTACTAAAATCAACGTTTGTTCAATAGCCATATAAACTCCAAAATATTTTTATTTTAATTTGTTTCTGATTTTCAGCGATATGTCCGTCGCGCGCGCGGAATGCGTAATTTCGCCTACGGAAATTAAATCCACGCCAACTCCGGCGATTTTTGCCACCCTTTTAAGATTAACATTACCGGATGCCTCTAAAAGCGCTCTTTTTCCGACAATCTTTACCGCCATTTTCATTTCGGCAATTCCCATGTTGTCGAGCATGATGATATCCGCTCCTGATTCCAGCGCTTCTTTAACGTCATCCAGGTTTTTTGTTTCAACTTCAATTTTTATTTTTTTGTTCAGCGCTTTTTTCTGATCTTTTACCGCCTTTGTTATACTGCCGGCGGCGGCGATGTGATTGTCCTTGATCAGCACAGCGTCATAAAGGCCCATTCGATGGTTAAAACCTCCGCCCGTTTTCACGGCCATTTTATCCAGCAGGCGCAGCCCGGGAACTGTTTTGCGCGTATCCAGAATCTTCGCTTTAGTGCCTTTAACCGCTTTTACATATTTGTTTGTCTGTGTGGCGATACCGCACATACGCTGGAATAAATTCAGCGCGACACGCTCCGCCTGCAAAATGGAAGCGAGAGAACCTTCCAGGCGTGCCAATATTTCACCTTTGCGCACTGTTTTCCCATCTTTAGCAAACGCTCTGAATTTTAAATCTTTATCTATAAGCAAAAATGTTTTCTTAAAAACATCAATCCCCGCTACTATAACTTCTTCTTTCGCAATTGCTTCCGCATGCCCGCGCAAATTCTTTTTAACTATTGCCCGCGTGGTAATATCACCCGCGCCAATATCTTCTTTGAGCGCTTCTAGGATAACTTTTTTAATCTTCGCGGATACTTCTTGTGAATTCATGGTTTTCACTGTGTTTATCTATAATGAACGGATACTTTACATATTGATTTCATTTAACTTTTTTAACGCGTTTTCTAAAGCGTTGTGTCGCTCTTTGAATTCCGAAAGTTTTTCTTCTTCTTTTTTAATTACCGCGGGGGCTGCTTTTTCCATAAAGTCACGGTTTGACAACTTCTTGGATGAGAGCTGTAAATCCTTTTCAACCTTGGCCAATTCTTTCTCTAAGCGCATTTTCTCGCCGGCAATATCCACAATCCCTAAAAGAGGAATAAACACATTTGTGGAATTGACCACGCCCGTGGCTACCCCATTTGGTTCCGCCAGATTCACATCCACTTTAAGTTCCTCGGCATTGACCATGTTGATTATGTAACCCTTGCCTGTTTCAACGATATTTTTGGATGACTCGTCCGGAACAGAAATCAATACTTGAAGTTTACGCGAAGGAGAAATTTGCATTTCTCCGCGGATATTGCGGACACTTGTTATGATGTCCATAATAAACTGCATTTCCTTTTCCGCCTTCGCGCTTTTCAATGACTTATCGGGCTTGGGGAATTCACTGATCATTATGGAATCTTCATTTTTCCCTTTTAATACCTGCCAGAGCTCTTCTGTGAAAAAAGGCATAAACGGATGCAGTAATTTAAGAATTGTTTTAAAAACTTCCTGCATTGTTTTCTGCGCGGCTTTTCGCTGAGGAGCAGTCTTTTTGCCGTAAAGCGCGGGTTTAATAAGCTCCAGATACCAGTCACAGAATTCATGCCAGATAAAACTGTAAATTGAAGCCGCCGCTTCGTTGAAGCGGTATTCCTCGAGATTACGGGTAACTTCTTCAATCGCCATGTTCATTTTTGCTTTTATCCATTTATCAGGCAGCGCATTCCTCGGATTCCCGGCATCATTTTCATCATAATCTTCCAGATTCATCAATACCAGTTTGGCGGCGTTCCATATTTTATTGACGAAAAATTTGTAACCTTCGATCCTTTCGGGCGACATGCGCACGTCCCTGCCCTGTGCCGTGTAGGCCGCCAGAGTGAAACGAAAAGCGTCTGTTCCGTATTTGTCGATCATCACCAGCGGATCAATGCTGTTGCCGCTGGACTTGCTCATTTTTTCGCCCTTTTCATCGCGCACCAGGGCGTGCAGATAAACATCTTTAAAGGGAACCTCTTTCATCACGTAAAGCCCCATCATCATCATACGCGCGACCCAAAAAAACAGAATGTCAAAACCGGTGATTAAAAGCGATGTTGGGTAAAAAGTCTGTAAGGCTTGCGTTTTTTTCGGCCAGCCCAAAGTGGAAAAAGGCCAGAGCGCGGAACTAAACCAGGTATCCAGCACGTCTTCATCCTGCTTCAGCGATTTACCACCGCATTTGGGACATTTATCCGGATCTGTTTTGGAAACGATAACTTCGGAACATCCATCGCAATACCAGACAGGAATCCGATGCCCCCACCACAGCTGACGCGAGATGCACCAGTCGCGGATATTATTCATCCATTCAAAATATGTCGCTTCCCATGTTTTAGGAACAAGTTTTGTTTTTCCCTGAACAACGGCTTTCACCGCCTGCTTGGCCAAAGGCTGTATTTTTACAAACCACTGCTTGGAAACCATCGGCTCAATATCGGTTTTACAACGGTAACACTTGCCGATATTATGCTCGTAAGGTTCTGTTTTTATGAGATACTTTCCCTTTTCTAAATCAGCGACGATGTTTTTGCGAGCCTCATATCTGTCCTGGCCTTTATAAGCCCCGCCTTTTTCGTTTACCGATCCGCAACCGTCCATAACGTTGATAATTTCCAGATTATGTTTCTGGCCGATAGTGAAGTCATTGGGGTCACAGCCCGGCGTTATTTTCAGCGCTCCGGAACCAAAGTCCATCGCCACATACTCATCAGCGATAATGGGAATCTTTTTGTTGACCAGAGGCAGAATGACAAATTTTCCTATTTTATCTTTGTATCTTTTATCGCTGGGGTTGACCGCGATCGCCGTATCTCCCAGCATCGTTTCCGGACGCGTCGTCGCCACAATACTTTCACCCTGACCCTCGGCAAGCGGATATCCGAGATGCCATAAACAGCTGGTTTCAGAGACAAATTCAACTTCCAGATCGGAAATCGCCGTGTGACAGCGCGGGCACCAATTGACAATATAATCTCCCTGGTAAACCAGGCCCTCCTCGTGAAGCTTAACAAAAACTTCCCCCACCGCCT
>JBFYYA010000183.1:0-2722 GCA_041310245.1 Syntrophaceae bacterium
GCGGAATATAATAAAATATCTTTTGAATCTGAATTGTTCGCGGCAGCCCAGATCCACAGCGCCATGCTCCTGAAAAAAGAAGGTCGAATAGGTGAAGCCGTTCAATTAATGGAACAAGCGATAAAAATAAAAAAAGAACAGATAAACCTGTATTTATATTTGTCAACTCTTTATGAAGAAACGAAAGATACCAAAGCGGCGGAAAAAATTCTTCTTGAAGGGATAAAAATATTCCCCAAAAATGTTGAATTACGTTACGCCCTTGGAGTCGTTTACGAAAAAACGGATCGTTTTTCCGAAAGTATCATGGAAATGGAAAATATATTGAAGATAGATCCGGAGCACGCGGACGCGCTTAATTTTATCGGTTACAGTTACGCGGAAAGGAATATTAATCTGGACGAAGCGGAGAAACTAATTATCAAAGCTTTACAGTTAAAGCCTGATAGCGGTTACATTATCGACAGCTTAGGATGGGTGCATTTTAAGCAAAATAAACTTGATAGTGCTTTGACAAATTTAAAAAAGGCGAAGGAACTGCTTCCTGACGATTACAATATTGTTGAGCATTTAGGTGATGTTTATCAAAAAATGGGTAATATGAAAAAAGCTCGGGAAATGTATAAGCGAGCTATACAACTCGCGCCGGATAACGATACCTTAAAGAAAAAGCTTTCAGATTTAGTGAATGAGAAAAAATAAGAAAAGATAATTTATGAAAGCCGCTCACTAAATTAAACAATTAGATGCTGTCTTACATATACGCGTAAAACATATTTAGCTTCATATTTTAATAATTCAAAATAATATCAAGAGTTTTAATAGTTGATAATGATAAATAATATAAGAAAAATGAATATTCTGATTCAATTGCTGCTTGTTTTGCTGGCGATTAATTATGGGTGTGTGAAGAGCGAATTACGTACGGACGATGGTCATTCGAGAAATATTTATTTGGCAGCAGGTAATAAGATCAAAGAAACAGAAATAATCAGCGCCAGGGCAGAAATTGATCTGGTTACTCTTAGCGGGCATCATAAAATGAAGGCGGTCATTATTCTTAAACGGCCTGCCTACCTTAGGTTAGAGATATTTTCACCGCTGGGGATTCCTGAATATTATTTGGTAGTCACACCTGAAAATATGCGTGTTTTTATTCCTTCAAAAAAGATATATTATCAGGGAAAACCGACAGCTGACAATTTAACCCAGTACATTTATTTACCGCTTAGCATAGAAGATATAGTGCTTATTATGAGCGGATCTTTTCCGGCGATAAATGAAGAGCAAGCTTACTATAAAAGCTATAAAGAAGCTGGTAATCTAATTGTAGAAGCAGAATCGCCCAAAAGCGGGTCGCAGAGAATTAAGTTGAAAAATGATTTTAAATTATTAAAATTTGTTCAAAAGGATGATCTTGGGCAGGAAGAATATAATGTGCAATACGGCGAATACAGTGAAGAAAACTGCCTGCCCCTCAGCATTGTCATTAACCTGGCTGGCGGAATTACTTCTATGCGTGTAAAATATAACGATGCGAAAATTGAGGAAAATAATGATCTCTCGATTTTTGATCTGCAGATACCGAAAGATACAGAGCCGATTAATCAAAAGTAGAAGTATATAAACAAATAAAAAAAGGGGCTGTAAAAAGCCCCTTTTTCATAATTATCTAAAATTGTTGCCTACTTAATTTCCTGCAATTTCGCGCGAGCGATACGCGCCTGATTAGTATTGGGATAATCTTTAATTACCTGCTGTAAAAGTAATTTGGAACTTATTTTATCCCCAAGATTAAGGAACGACAGCCCCTGTTTAAGTAAAGCATAGGCAACCCGGCTGCCACCGGGATAATTTTTCACTACCTTTTCATACTCCAAAATTGCCTGGTCATATTTATTTTCAAAAAAGTAACACTCACCGATCCAGAATTGCGCGTTGTCTGAATATTCGCTTTTCGGATAAGCGGCCAGGAAATTCTGAAATTCTGTTCTCGCCTTACTGTAGTTACCTTCTCTAAAAGTATTATAGGCGCTGGAATATGCGCGGTCTTTATCTGTGGCTTTAGATTTATTCGCATCGGGTGTGTCGGTTTCTGATTTGCCTTTCTCAAGACTATCAGCCGGAATATTCCTTCCGCCTATCTCCAGAAAATTTTCAATGAAATTTATTTTCAGGAGAAGATTCTCCAGTTGCTGTTCTTGTTTTTTCGCGTTGGCAGCCATTGCTTCAATCTGACCACGCAACTGGTTTAAGTTATCCCTCAGATCAGTAAGATCTGCCGCCGTGTTTGCCTGTCCTTTTCTCATGGCATCCGTAGCGTCCACACTTTTTTTCATGGTGGCAATATCGGCTTCCATTGCAGTTAGCCTTTCGCTCATGTCAGACTGAACCTCTTTAAGGTCAGAAGTGGTAGCGCAGCCAAAAACAGCCAACAAGAAAATTGTTAAGAGAAGATAAGCTAAGTTTCTCAATTTCTATAACCTCAAAACAAGATGTGTCTATTGAACAATAAGAAAATGAGCGCGTCTGTTTTTTGCCCATGCATCTTCATTAGATCTGGAATCCAGAGGGCGCTCTTCGCCATAACTAATGGTCTTCATTCTTGCCCCATCCACGCCCAAGTTAATCAAATATTTTTTTGCTTCCTGGGCTCGTCTTTCTCCGAGGGCCATATTATATTCCGATGTTCCTCTTTCGTCGCAATGTCCTTCAACAATTA
>JBFYYA010000184.1:0-6626 GCA_041310245.1 Syntrophaceae bacterium
ATCGTTCCAATCCCGAAGCCGCGAAGGCGTCAATCAACGCCGCCCGGGACAGGATAAAAGGCGGGACGTCCATTATGTTCTTCCCGGAGGGCACCAGAAGCGTGGATGGCAGGCTGCTGGATTTTAAAAAAGGAGCGTTTAAATTCGCTCTGGATATGAATCTACCCGTATTGCCGGTGACGATTGTCAACACCAGAAACGTGCTTCCGGCAAAGTCCCTGAAACTTTTTCCGGGCAGTGCAAAGCTGATTATCCATGACCCTATCGATATTTCTCAGCATAGTGAGGAGACAATAGGGGAAATCATGAATACAGCCCGCAAAAGAATTCAGCAGGGGCTTGATCAGCATTCCTGAAAAATATTTTGACGCCAACCACCTGCAGGAAAATCGCGTCGTCAGCCGGAAAGCGGCAAATCCAGCAAAAAGAAAATCTCAAAAATTAGCCACGGCTTTTATTTCCTGCGGCGGATATATTTGTCCCGGTTTCGGTGGCATCGGGTTGTACACCCAGTCGATATCCACCGCTCCCAGTTTAACCCCGCGATGTTTCTCGAAGCCGGTGAAAATTCCCCGGATGAGAACATCTTCCATATCCAGCGTCAGGCCAAAAACGGCGACGTGGGAATATTTCCGCAAGGCGCTCAATTCATCGCCATAAGCCAGGGGGGAAAAGACCAGCCGGGTGCTGTCCGCCGCCTGGCATTGGATAAGTGGAACAATGGCCGGAAAACCGTCGTGATCGACAAAGGAAATAAACTTGATGGCGCTGAGGCGGTTAAACAAACCTTCCGCCCAGGGTTTCAGAATTCTTTTCCCGCTGTCTTTTTGTTTTGCCGCCCCTTTGGCCAGCTTTGTAAATATCGAGCCCAGGCCGATGCGCAAAAGCGGCAGCGCTTCTCTGCCGTAAGTTTCCACCAGATCCATGTAGTGCACGGTATGAATGCCGAAATAGGCGTTGTAGCGGAACATCGGTTTGTTGTTGAACATGTCATAATCCGCGCCGTGCGTGGCCACGCCGCGCCACAGGGCTTTGCCCCGCCACAGGCTCTTGTCCAGCGTCATAAGCAGAAAGCCGGTTTTGTTGTTTATCTGCAAGTTTTGCTTGCTTAATCCTTCGGAAAACTGCCCCCAGATAAGCCCGCTAGGGGTTTTGGCCTGCAGCGCGGTAATCAAAGTGATATGCGGCAGTCCTCCCTGGTTAATGGTGGCAATCAGGCCGACCTTCGCTTCCGGTTCGAAAAATTTCAAGTCCTCTTCAGCAAATTTTGTTAATCGCTCTCGCATTTTAAAGCTCCTTATTTTACGGCTTCCGCCGTTTTTGATTTTTCATATTTATTATTTGCCGCTGCCGAGGCAAGTTTTAAAGGCCCGCTCAGGTGAACTATCGCCGGATCCGCGCCGGAGTCGCGCGCCGCGTCAGCAAGAGCCCGCGCCTCATCTGCGGAAAGAAGCGGCGTGTTTTTGAATTTCCAGTCCAGCCCCAGGCCTTCATATTTATGCAGGCAAAGATTATTGAAAGTGCAAAGCTCCCACCTCGCTACGGCCGCGCCCATGTTTTTACCGATAAACGCGCCGATTTTTTTTATGTTCTCCGGCGTGGCCGTGCAGCCGGGTATCAGCGGCGTGCGTATCCAGAGCGTGAAAGCCGATTTTTCTTTTTCCTCGTGGCGGACAAGCCGCAGAAGATTTTCCAGAATTAATTTATTGGCCGCGCCGGTGAATTTTTTGTGTTTGGCCGTATCCATTTCTTTCAGGTCAAACATGACCAGATCGGCATAAGGCAGAAGCAATGCTATTGACTCCCACGAACATTGCCCGCAGGTATCGAGCGCCGTGTGCACGCCGCCGGATTTTAAAAGCGCGAGAAGTTCGCGGCAAAATTGCGCCTGAAGAGTGGGTTCACCGCCGGACAAAGTAACGCCGCCGTCTGATTTTTCAAAATATACTCTGTCTTTGAGCACTTCCGTGGCCAGGCTCTGCGCGTCGTGGTACTCTCCGTATATATCCATAGCCGTGGAGGGGCAGTCGCTTACGCACGCGCCGCAGAGATCGCACTTTGATTGGTCGATATTCATTCCGGCGGCAGTCATGTGCAGCGCGCCTCGGGTACAGGCGTCAATACAGCTTAAACAGCCGATGCATTTGATTTTTGTCCAGTGCTGTTGCCTGTCTCGGGTGATGCTTTCCGGATTGTGACACCACACGCAGGAAAGCGGACAGCCCTTGAAAAAAATGGTGCTGCGAATGCCTGGGCCGTCTTCGGTGGACATACGCTGAATGCGCAGAATGGTTCCCTGATGATTTTCTGTTGTTTTCTGCATACGCGAGTTTAAAGCGAGGCGTGGCTGATCCGCGCGATTACCTCATCCTGCAATTCGCGGCCGATGCTCGTGAAATAAGCATTGTAACCGGTGATGCGCACGAGCAGGGAACGATACTCTTCGGGTCTTCTCTGCGCGTCACGCAGCATATCGGCATCCAGCATGTTGATCTGCAGCGCGCTGCCGCCGTTTTCCACATAGCCGCGCAGAAATGCCTTGAATTTGGCGCGATGCTCCGAACTTTTTAAAAGCGATGGATTGATGGTAATGGTATGACTCGCGCCATTGGGCAGGCAGTTGCAATATTCCTGAAAATCACCCCGGCCCCGTATTTCTTTGCCGCCCAGCACTTTGCCTACGGAATTGACATTGGCGGTGGGTCCGTTGATATCCGCTCCGTTGGAGGGGCAGATGGCGTTGGATAAGAATCTGCCTTTCGGGCGGCCGTCGGGACTTGCCGGCAGAATAAAACCGTCTCCCACCCAGTAATTCCAACTGAGCATACCCGGGCGGAATTGGCGTTGCGTGGAAAGAGTTTTATATTTCCATGTCTCTTCGCACCATAAATTCATCACTTCTTTCGCCAGCGCGTCCGCCTCGTCGTCATCCCGGCCGTATTTGGGCGCCTTGAAACGGGCTTTGGCCTGCAATTTTTCATGACCTTCCCAGTTGTCTTTGAGCGCCGTGATAAGCGCGGCCATCGTGCAATCTTTTTTATCAAAAACCAGATACTTTACGGCCAACAGGGAATCCACGGTTGTGGCGAAGGCTATTGCTTCCAGTGTGGTAAAGCTGAGTTCGGCGCCACCTTCGGTAACATCAATTCCTTTTTCCGCGCAGCCTTTGACTAGACAGGAAAGATAAGGCGTGGGGCAGAAGCGCGCTCGGATGGTTTCGGTCTGTTCGTATAAATCCACGCAGCGTCTGACGATATAGCGCGTCTGTTCGGCGTAGGCATCCCAGAATTGTTCCCAGGAAGAAAAACTTTTCGCGTCGCCTGTCTTGGGGCCATCCTGCTTGATCTTTTCGCTCTTGCCAGTGATGGGATCGACAAACACATGAAAATCCCTGCCGTTGTTAAGGGCGAGTTCCACTGCTTTGAGCAGATTGAGATTATTATCCACCGTGCCGGAGCGGTCGTTGCCCTGCATCGTGTTTTCCATGCAGCCGACCGGCGCATAATCGTGCACATTATTTTCGTTGATGAGGTTGGTGACCCCGGCTTTTTTTGCCTCAAGAAGCATTCCCGCCATGGAGCGCTCGTCGAAGTTGAGCAAGAAGGGAGCGCCCTGACTGACTGAAATCATATCCACAATTTTGTCCAGAAGTGCGTCCGGACTGTTTCGGTGAAGGCGGACATTGGGTTTGGGTTCTAAAATAGGAGTCATTTCGTCGATGACTTCAAGCATGGCGAGAGTCAGATCATTGGTCATATCTGCTCCATCAGGCCCCATACCGGAAAGCGCGATGAGCTGGCCGTAGCCGGAAGTGATTCCCTGATTACCAATGCGGATCATCGCGTCGTAAACCGTGTTGGCGTGAATCCAAAAACATTTCAGCAGTTCCTTGCCGAATTCTCTATCCATGCCGTTTTGAATTGAATATTCCCAATAAGGCAGAAGATACTGGTCTATTCTGCCGAAGGATACGCCCGGCCCCGGATAGTTTTCATCGCTCATCACGAGCATGTGTGTCAGCCAAAGCGACTGCAGCGCCTCCCAGAAAGTCTGAGCCGGTTCCCAGGGAACTCGTTGCAGATTTTTTGCCATCTGCTCAAGCTCCTCTTTGCGGGTATTATCTTTTTCCTGCGCGGCCAGCTTTTCGCAAAGTTGCGCGTATTTTTCTGCCAGTTGTCTGGGCATTTCAGCGGCGATCATCATGGCGCGCAGCTGAGCGCCTTTTTTGCCCTTCTTATCTTTTTCTGAGAGAGCGGCGTGTTTATTTTCCAGATCCTGATAAATCCCTTTCCAGCCGATCTTAAGAGCTATTTCATATCCGGGAATAAGATGTCCGCTGGTGGCGCCTGAGTTTCCATAGCCGTGATCGTGAAACCATTTCATCAGCGAACGCGCGCCATTTTTGCCGTATATAAGAAGGTCACGTTCTTTTGCCTCTTTTTTCGTCCAGCACATGGATGTTTGAATATTGAAACGGCCGCCGGCAATAAGATCACCCGGCAGAATCTCCTGCGGAACGTAATTGGTCATCACCTCTTTCACAAACCACGCCTTGCGCTCAGGCAGGCTCCATGACCAGAAATCGGGATGCAGCTTCACAGGTTTGGCGCTTTGCTGCATCGAAATGCGGAACGGTTGTAAAAAAGGATAAGTTTCGGGCACAATGTAGAAGGTCATTTCGTCAAATTGCACATCCCAGGCAGTGCCTGTTGTCCAGGCGCTAAATTCATTATTCCAGGCGCGCTGCACTCCCTGAAAATAGTAGTTTCTTAGCCAGGTTACCCGCGCGGAGAGGTTTTTTGGTTCTTTGATCTGTTGTCTGCTTTGTTCTGCTGTGGATATGCTCATATTTTTCTCCTTGGCGCCGCGCGGAAAAAGTTCAAACGGCCTTGTGTTGACTTAAAATATACAACTAAAAACAGGCCGGCACAAGCAGAAAGGAATTTGCCGCTTTTGACAGTTTAAAGAGCAATGTAATTATTAATTCTTTGACGAAATTCAAAAGTCGTGTTAAAGAGCCCCTTGCGACAAGATATTAAAGATAATTATGCTTCATTTTTTACCGGACAAAATCAAAGGAGTAATTTCCTCGTCACTTTTAGGGCTCAACGTAATTTTTTGGGTTACCATTTTATTACTTTTTTCCTTGTTAAAATTTTTACTTCCGATACCGCAGCTGCGTCGCTTGTTTGACCGGGTTTTGACGTGGATTGCCGAAAACTGGATATCGTGCAACAGCGGCTGGATGAAACTTACGCAAAAAACAAAATGGGATGTTAAGGGTTTGGAAGGGTTAAATTACAATAAATGGTATCTTGTTGTCAGCAACCACCAGTCTTGGGCGGATATTTTTGTTTTGCAGCATTTGCTGAACAGGCGCATCCGCCTGCTGAAATTTTTTCTCAAGCGCCAGCTTATCTGGGTGCCATTGATTGGCCTTGGCTGGTGGGCTCTGGATTTTCCCTTTCTGCGCCGTTATCGCGCCGAATATTTAAAAAAGTATCCCTGGAAAAAAGGGAAGGACCTGGAAACAACGAAAAAAGCCTGCGGAAAATTTTCGCGCATCCCCACCAGCGTGATGAATTTTCTGGAAGGCACACGTTTTTCCGTAGGCAAGCATCTCAAGCAAAATTCTCCTTATAATTATTTGCTACGGCCGAAATCCGGGGGGATCGCCCTGGCCATTAACGTGCTGGGTGAAAAGTTTCATTCCTTATTGGATATAACCATAGTTTATCCGGAGGGCGCCCCTACTTTCTGGAAATTTCTCTGCGGTAAAGTTAAAAAAGTAGTTGTGCGTTTTCAGACGATAGAAATTCCCAAACATTTTCTTGAAGGCGATTATACAGGCGATGATGCTTTCCGGGAAAGATTCAACGACTGGGTGCAGCAGCTCTGGCAGGAAAAAGACAGGCAGATACAATTGCTTCTTCAAGAAACCACCGCATAATCAAAAACATCAAGCAAAATATTTGTCAGTGCTGAGCGCGCTTCGGCAGCATTTTTTATCAATTTTCCCCAAAGTGGTCAGGGGCAATTCCTGCCTAAGTTCGATAATTTTAGGAAATTCAATAAATATTGCAAAGATATTATGATATGATAAAATTCGTTCGCGCGGCAGAAAAGTGATTTTCTAAAAAAATAACGGTGTGGTAAAATATGCTTGAAAACAATGTGTCCGTTTTTTATTTTGTGGTTCTCTTTGCCATATATTCCTTTGCTGGATGGCTAATTGAGGTTATCTACCGCTCGATAAACCAGCGTAGGTTCATCAATGCCGGATTTTTATACGGTCCATTCGTTCCCATTTACGGTGTGGGCGCGGCTTTTATCCTTCTGCTCGAATATTTTTTGCGGGATTGGCACATTGCCTCACGTCTTATGATATATGGGATTACGCTCACAGTACTGGAATATCTCGTCGGCTACTTTTTTGAAAAAATTTTTAAACTAAAGCTTTGGGAATATTCCGACTCTTGGTTTAGCCTCCATGGCCGGGTATCTCTCATTTTTACCATCGCCTGGGTAATCCTCGCGCTTATTTTTATAACAATTATTCATCCGGCGGCTTCCCGTCAGTTGCTTGGGCTGGATCTTTTTTACATTAAGATTTTCTCCACTATTTT
>JBFYYA010000185.1:0-5364 GCA_041310245.1 Syntrophaceae bacterium
CCTACATAAGTGAAGCCAAGCTCCTCAAAAAGACCGCCGGGAACCACGAATGTCTTCAGCGATTCCTCTATCTGCTGTGAAAACTTGACAATATGTTCACCAATACCGGGAATGCTTCTTAAAAACCCTTTAACGTCCGATTTCAATTTAGTCACTCGATGGCCGGTCATTATACGGTTCAAATATGAAGACAGCGCGCCGACATTGGGAGAGATGGACATTTCATTGTCATTTAAAACAATGATCAAATCTTTTTTACTGTCGCCTGCCCAGTTCAATGCTTCAAAAGCCATTCCGGTGGTCATGGAACCATCACCGATGACGGCAATTATTTTATCCTTCTCTCCTTTTAAACATTTAGCCTGCGCGAATCCCGCCGCCGCGGAGATGGAAGTCCCGCTGTGACCAACATTAAAAGCGTCATAAATACTTTCTTCTCTGCGGGGAAACCCGCTGATGCATCCCTGCTTGCGCAAAGAGGAAAATTGTTCTTTACGTCCGGTAATGATTTTATGCGCGTAGGACTGATGACCGACATCCCAGATAATTTTGTCCTGCGGCGTGTTAAAAATAAAATGCAGGGCGAGGGTCAGTTCCACCGCCCCCAGGGAAGAAGCAAGATGGCCACCACGGGACGCGACTGTATCGATAATCAGTTTTCTTATTTCCTGCGACAGCGTGTTCAACTCGGCAATGCTGAGTTTTCTGATGTCTTCCGGAAAACCAACCTTATCCAGCACGCTGTAAGCTACTGTTTCCTGATGTTTTACCAAAATAAATATCCTTCCATCTTGAAGTTTCTCATTCTTTTCTTTCTTCTATATAGCGGGCGACAATGCGTAACGGCCGCGCGCGTTCATCAAAACCTGCTATGCTGGCAATGGCTTCATTTACGTGATGCTTTAATTTTTCTTTTGCCTGCTCCATCCCCAGAACAGACGGATATGTAATTTTCCCCCGCTCCGCGTCACTGCCCGTATCCTTGCCCATTAATTCGCGGTCGCCTGTCACATTCAAAATATCATCCGCGATTTGAAAAGCCATACCTATATTATTGCCATACTTAAACAAGGCGGCTGTTTTATTTTTTGTGGCGCCGGATATAATAGCTCCAACTTTTAGAGACGCGGCAATCAAGGCGCCGGTTTTACGCCGGTGAATGTCGCTTAAAATATTTTCGTCCGGAGCCACCTGCTCTGACCGAATATCCAGCGCCTGCCCTCCTACCATGCCAAAAATTCCCGCGGCGTAAGCTATTTCCTGGATAACGTGAAGGCGTCTTTCCGCGGGCAATCTTACTTTTCCTGATCGCGATAAAAGAACGAAAGCTTCCGTAAGCAGCGCGTCGCCGGCTAATATGGCCATTCCCTCGCCAAATACTTTATGGCTGGTTGGCTTACCGCGCCGTAAATCATCGTTATCCATCGCCGGCAAGTCATCATGAATCAGAGAATAAGTATGGATCATCTCCAGAGCGCAGGCAACCGGCATGGCAGGCGCTAAATTTCCGCCGACAGCGTCCACGGCGGCCAGGCATAATATGGGACGAATTCTCTTGCCTCCGGCAAAAACACTGTAATGAACAGCTTTATAAATTTCCGCCAGATTATCCTCCGGCGGCATAAGATAACTGCGCAGCGCTTCCTCCACCAACTTTTTTCTGTCTTGCAGATAAGCTTCTAAAAAATCTCTATCCTTTTCAATCACTGTCTTCTTCCTGAAAACTTTTTGTCTGCATGTCCCCTTCCTTGCCCAGAAGGGTTTCCACGCGTCTTTGCGTTTCTTCCAGTTTTGCCGAACAAAAACGGATGAGTTTAATCCCCTCTTCAAATGATTTCATGGCGTCTTCCAGGGGCATATCACCTGTTTCCATTTTTCTTACTATATTTTCCAGTTTCTGCAACGCGTCTTCAAATTTTTCTTTTGCCATAACTTTACTCCTGAAATATTTTTTGCACTTTCGCGTCAATGCTTCCTTGTGCCAGCTGTATGTTAACATTCTCACCGACAGCAAGCGCTTCTGCCCTGCGGATAATATTATTTTCGTCGCGTTTACGCGTGATGCTATAGCCGCGACGCAAAACACTTAAAGGGCTTAAAGATTCCAGCAGCGCCGTGTTTTTCCGCAATCGCTCGCCAAGAAGCGTTAAATACCCCAAAAAATACCTGCGCATATCCTTATCCATATTTTTTATTACTTCTTTCTTTTCATCTATTTGCCGGGAAGGGGCTAGATGCAAAAGCCGCAGTTGAGTATGACGCAGTTCGGCAAATATATTTTTTTCCACATTATAAAAAGATACTTTAAGCCGTTCTTTTAATACATCCAGATGAATTTGCCAATCCATTAATAAATGACGCGGATCTTTTAGCCTTTCTTGCAATTCATCAAGTTCTTCGCGCCTGTCTTCCAGATAACGTTCAAAACCCGCTTTGACTCTTTGTTTAAACTTCTGTATTTTTTGCAACAACTCTTTTCTTTCCGGCACAACCAATTCCGCGGCTGCCGATGGCGTGGGGGCGCGCAGGTCGGAGACAAAATCACAAATGGTAAAGTCTGTTTCGTGGCCCACGGCGGAAACCACAGGTATCGACGCCCGAAAAATCGCCCTGGCCACTTTCTCTTCATTAAACGGAGCTAAATCCTCCAGCGACCCGCCGCCGCGGGCAATAATAATTACATCCGCCCTTTTGTCGGTGTGCAGATTTTTCAAAGCCTGAATAATTTCCGCGGCAGCCTCGCCTCCCTGAACACGCACGGGCGCAATAATCAAATCGACGGAAGGAAATCGCCTTTTGGTGATATTTAAAATATCTTTGATTACGGCGCCTGTAGGTGAAGTAATTACACCGATTGTTTCCGGCAAAAACGGAATAGGCTTTTTATATTGTTCATCGAATAATCCTTCGGCGGCAAGCTTTGATTTTAACTGCTCAAATAATTTTTGCAGCGCGCCGGTACCGCGCGGCTCGGCGCTTTCCACAATAAGCTGATACTCGCCCCGCGGAGGATAAACACTGACTTTGGCGCGACACAGAATGTTCAATCCGTCTTCTAAATCAAAATTTAAACCCTGCTTGGAACGTCCGAACTGTTTGAAATAAACTGCCCTGATCTGGCTTTTTTCATCTTTAAGAGTGAAATAAATATGGCCGGACTGCGGCCGGCGCAGGTTGGAAATCTCCCCTTCCACCCAGACAAAACCAAATGTTTCTTCAAGGATATATTTAATGTTATCATTTAGTTGCGAAACTGTGATCGCTTCTTGCGCTAATTTGACCATAGGATGTGAAGTATCAAATATTTCCGGCTAAAACAAGTTTGATTTTAACCCTTTATGAAAACTACTTAAGATTGACTTTTATCCGGCCATGTTCTAATAATGCCGTCACTCAAAAAAGGAGAACTCATTTTAATGAAGAAGAAAGAACTTTTAAACAAACCGGTGGAGCACATCGACATTAAATCCTTCAACGCGGTGAAGATGATCACGGCCATGAAAAAAATGTCTTTTTCCGCGCGTGATTTGGCCAACGCCGCCGATATTTACGATAA
The DNA here is from genome assembly GCA_041310245.1 of Syntrophaceae bacterium. GTDB lineage: Bacteria > Desulfobacterota > Syntrophia > Syntrophales > Smithellaceae > UBA4810. The sequence goes on from JBFYYA010000185.1 coordinate 3,557, forward strand.
AATGCTTAAAGAAAAAAAATGCGCGATTATGCTGACGCTTGCCGGATCCACCTCTGCCGCCGGCTGCATGCAGGTTTATGTTGATCTGGTAAAAAATAATATGGTTGATGTAATCGTGGCCACCGGCGCGTCAATTGTGGATATGGACTTTTTTGAAGCGCTGGGTTTCAAGCATTATCAGGGCACACCGTTTGTGGATGATAAATTACTTCGTAAACTCTATATCGACCGCATATATGATACTTATATAGATGAAGAACAGCTCCAGGCCTGCGACCAAACAATCAAAAAAATTGCCGACACCCTGGAGGCGCGCCCTTATTCTTCCCGCGAGTTCATTGCCGAAATGGGAAAATATTTAAAAAAACACTCTAAAAAGAAAAACTCACTCGTGCAGGCCGCGTATGAAAACAATGTGCCGATTTTCTGCCCGGCTTTTTCCGACAGTTCCGCCGGATTCGGATTAGTACTGCATCAGTATGAACGACCCGAACGCCATTTGTCGATTGACTCGGTGAAGGATTTTCTGGAATTGACAATGATAAAGATCAAAGCCGGCGCCAGCGGCTTGCTGATGATCGGCGGCGGCGTGCCGAAAAACTTCGCTCAGGATACCGTTGTCTGCGCGGAAATACTCGGCAAAGATGTCCCCATGCATAAATACGCGATTCAAATAACGGTGGCGGATGTGCGCGACGGAGCCTGTTCGAGTTCCACGCTTAAAGAAGCGAACTCCTGGGGCAAAGTGGATTCAACATGCGAACAAATGGTTTACGCTGAAGCTACAACCGTTTTGCCTTTGCTGGCGAGTTACGCTTATCATAAAGGAAACTGGAAAAAACGAAAAAAATGGCAACTGGCAAAAATCTTTAATTCTTAAAGTCAAAAGTGTGGAGGGGAGCGATCAGATATTATAAGTATTCTATTTCATTGTGTATTTGTCTGTTCGGTTTTTATAAATATCCCCAAAAAATACCCCAAAATTCTAACTTTCAGCATCTTTATCTTTCTTTGATGCAAAATGGCGCGGCAGCATTTTGTAAAAATACCACACAGCTTTACATTAACAAATCTGCTATCAATATAATATCGGGTCGCTGCCAAGCGACATTGATTGCGGGTAAAAAATATCTTGCATATACTGACGAAAGCGTGAAAAGTTAAATAAGAAGATAAAAATATTTATTAATACCAGAAGAATAGGCGAATAGTAGCGTCACAAAAACATATGTTAAAGGAGGCGGATATGACGGTAACTATACTGGTTATGTTGTATATACTTTTTCCTGCCCTGGTTATCTATCTGTGCTACAGATTTCCCAGGATAAACAAAATTGGCGCTGTAGTAATTTGTTATATTTCAGGTATCATACTCGGCAATATCGGCGTGCTGCCAGAGAATTTTTATTCCGTTCAGGAACCTTTATCAGAAGTCAGCGTGGTCATCGCGCTGCCACTTCTTCTTTTTTCGATGGATGTGCGCAAATGGTCACGTCTGGCTGGAAAAACGCTTCTTTCCATGCTGCTGGCGACAATATCTATTGTAATTGTCGCGATTACCGGTTTCTTCATGATCAAACCCTATGTCAGCGATGCCTGGCAGCTTGCGGCGCTCTCTATCGGAGTATACACAGGAGGGACGCCAAATCTCGCAGCCATTAAGGCAGCTCTCAACGTTGAATCGACTCGCTTTATCATCGTCCATACATACGATACCGTTATTTCAATAATATATATAATTTTTTGCATTACCATTGCCCGTAGAGTATTCAGTCTCTTGCTACCACCCTTTATAAAAGCTTCAAATA
>JBFYYA010000186.1:0-4240 GCA_041310245.1 Syntrophaceae bacterium
ATATTTTCATCAACATAATCAAACTTTATCGAAATAATATTTTCGGGAAGGATACTTTCGATTTTTTCCGCCCACTCTATAGCAACAACTCCATTGGCGGAAAAATATTCCTCATATCCTAATTCCTCAAATTCCTTACACCCGTTTAAACGGTATACATCAAAATGATAAAGATTGCACCTGCCTTGATATTCATTTATTAAAGTGAACGTGGGGCTGGTAATTCTATATTCTTCGCTTAGCCCCAGTCCTTTAGCCAAGCCGCCGGCAAAACAGGTTTTTCCCGAGCCAAGGTCTCCGGACAGTGCGAGGATATCTCCACTTTTTAATCTCTTGCCTATCAGACATGCGATATCCGTTGTTTGCTGAGCGCTTGATGATAATAACTCAATCTGCCGGACTTTCCTTTTCATATAATTTTCTTTATTAAGATGATATTATTCTTTTTCCATTACAAGAAAGGCGGCGGCATATTTCTTTGTGTGTGTTAAGCTCAAATTTATCTTTTTTATTTTATTTTTTTTGATCTGATTAAGAGCTTCACCATGGGCAATAATTAACGGTTGTCCATAAGTGTTTCGGGTGACTTCTATATCTCTTAATTTTACGCCCATTCCCAGCCCTATACCGAGAGCTTTCAAAAAAGATTCTTTCGCCGCGAACCGCGCCGCATAATGCAGAGAAGACTGCGCGTGCTTCGCGCAATAAGCAACTTCGTTATCAGAAAACACTCTTTCGAGAAATTTATCCCCCCATTTGCGAATAATATTTTCTATTCGATCATTTTCCACCAAATCTATGCCTACGCCGTGAATCATTAATGCCTCTTAAGCCCGCAAAACAGCGTCGGCCACAGCGACAACTTTTTTCATTGCCGCCACATCATGGACCCTGATAATATTACAGCCGTTTAAGATAGAAGCTGTAACCGAAGCCGCCGTGCCTTCCTGCCTTTCTTCCGGTTTTCCGCCTGTCAGTTTTCCGATAAAAGATTTACGCGATGTCCCGATCATTACCGGCATACCCAACGTTTTTAATTCGCGTAAATATTTTATTATTTTATAATTATCTTCCGGAGTTTTCCCAAAACCGACTCCGGGATCAACAACTATGCTTTCTTTTTTAACACCGGCGTTTTTTGCCTTGTCGATTGCTTTTTGCAGATGGATGATTATTTCGCCCATCAAGTCACGGTAAAGCAAATCGCCTTTTTGCATGTTTTTCGGTGTTCCCCTCATATGCATTAAAATAAGACCAGCCCCTGTGTCCGCAGCGATTTTCGCCATATTCTTGTCCAAATTTAAAGCGCTGATATCATTGATTATTTCAGCTCCGGCTTCTATCGTGGCCTTTGCAACTTTCGCCTTTTTTGTATCTATGGATATGGGAACCTTTATCTTTTTTACCAAAGCGTCAATAACAGGAACAACGCGCTTTATTTCCGCATCTACAGGAACTGTTTGGGAACCAGGTCTTGTTGATTCTCCTCCAATGTCGATAATATCCGCGCCCTCTTCCACTATCTGGAAACCCCTTTCAACCGCTTTTTTTTGATCGTAAAATAATCCTCCGTCAGAAAAAGAATCCGGGGTAACATTAAGAATACCCATAATCAAAGTTTTATTTCCTAACTTGATTTTCCGGCGCGAAGTTTGAATAACATAATCTTCTTTATTTAAATTATTTACAAGTTCAAGCAAATCACTGGATATTTTACTTAATCCAAACGGCTGATTTCTGATTTTACCCGAAAGCGTTAAAATCTGTTTTCTGGTTCCCATAATTAAAATGTCAGTTGATTCTACGGAGCATGCCACGCTGCCGCGCGCTACTGCCGCGTCTCCGCCAATGGAAAGCATCTCCTGCTTGATGATGTTTGCAACTTTACATTGTTGTTTATCCAGGATGATATTTATATTGGCCGCCTTATTTTTCATCGCTTCTATACCGTAAGGATCAACGCCGATTTTTTTAAAAACCGCCACAACTTCTGGCAAACTTTTTATATCAATTATCCTCACGATAATACACCTGACAGAATAATATAAACGGAGCTTTTCAATATTCTTTTATAGGATTCATCAAGAAAGATATTAAACACCGGCCGTATCGCTCTGCGGCAGGGCGTCGCCAATCAGCGCATCTATTTCCGTACCGTTCAGCACTTCCTTCGTTAGAAGCTCACTGGCTATTTTATGCAAAATATCTATATGATCGCCAAGAAGCTTCTTTGCTCTTTCGTAGTTGCGCATGACGACGGCCATAACTTCCTCATCAATATTTTTTGCCGTTTCTTCGCTGTAGTCTTTATGCGTCGCGAATTCCCGCCCCAAAAATATCTGTTCTTCTTTTTTACCGTAACTGAGTGGGCCTAATTTATCGCTCATTCCCCATTCACACACCATTTTTCTGGCAAGATTCGTCGCCCGTTCAATATCGTTGCCCGCTCCGGTGGTAAAATCCTTTAAAACAAGTTCTTCCGCCGCTCGACCACCTAGCAAAATAGAAATACTTTTTTCCAGATATTCACGCGGATACGTGTGCTTCTCGTCAATCGGCAATTGCTGGGTAAGACCCAAAGCCCGTCCCCGGGGAATAATGGTTACTTTATGAACAGGATCTGTCCCAGGCATGAGACGCGCTACCAGCGCGTGTCCTGTTTCATGGTAGGAAGTGTTGCGCTTCTCCTGATCACTGATTACCATGCTTTTACGTTCCGTTCCCATAAGAATTTTGTCTTTGGCAAATTCAAAATCGCTCATGGTAACTTTATCTCTGTTTGCCCGCGCGGTATTGAGAACAGCTTCGTTGATTAAGTTTTCTATATCGGCTCCGGAAGTTCCGGGTGTGCCACGTGCCAAAACGGCATAATTAACGTCTTCGGCAACAGGAGCATGACGGGCGTGAACTTCAAATATTTTTTCTCTACCCTTCACGTCCGGAAGAGGCACAATAACCTGCCGGTCAAATCTTCCCGGTCTCAAAAGAGCCGGATCGAGAACATCCGGCCTGTTTGTAGCGGATATTAAAATTACGCCTTCATTGGATTCAAACCCGTCCATTTCAACAAGAAGCTGATTGAGCGTCTGTTCTCTCTCGTCGTGACCTCCACCCAGCCCAGCTCCGCGATGACGGCCAACCGCGTCTATTTCATCGATAAATACGATGCAGGGCGCGTTCTTTTTTGCCTGGCTGAATAAATCTCTTACGCGGGATGCTCCCACACCGACAAACATTTCCACAAAGTCAGAACCGCTGATACTCAAAAAAGGCACCTCCGCCTCGCCGGCAATGGCGCGTGCCAAAAGAGTTTTACCCGTGCCGGGAGGACCAACCAAAAGCAATCCCTTGGGAATTCTTCCGCCCAGTTTGGTGTATTTTTTGGGGTCGCGTAAAAAATCAATAACTTCCTCAAGCTCCGCTTTTGCCTCATCAATACCGGCAACATCCGCGAACGTAACCTTTTTCGATTTGTCAGTAATTAAACGTGCTCTACTTTTACCGAAAGACATCGCCTTACCGCCTCCGGCCTGCATCTGGCGCATAAAAAATATCCAAACGCCGATAAGAAGTAAAAAAGGAAACCAGGAAATGAAAATTGTCATATACCACGGAGAATCGTCTGCCGGCCTGGCGGCTATTTTTACATTCTTTTCCCTTAATTGCGCGACTAATTGATCGTCTTTAGGTGCTTGTGTTCGAAATTCATTCCCGTTGGTTAATTTGCCGCTGATCCTTTCACCCTGAATGGTGACTTCGGCAATCTCGTTTTTTTCCAAATACGACAGCATTTCACTGTAAATTACATCTTTTTGAATGACTTTCTGCTGATTAAAAATGTTCCACACCATTAATACTAAAAGCACCATTACTAATAAAACCGCGATATTTTTTGAAGATTGGTTCAATATTTTCTCCTTCTGTTTTTAGGTTTAATTTATCTCTATAATAATATTAAATTTATCTCAAATATTTTTTAAATATTCATCATCTCCCTGTTTTTTTGGCCAATAGGTCATTTCCCTCTTTTTCTATTATCCTGACTTCTAAAATATTTCTTGTTTTGCTGGTAATTTTTACTCTTTCGCTCAAACGCTTCTTTTCAATCCACACAACAGAATCCGCGTCGGCAATCAGCATAATTTCATCTCTTTGCGCGCGCGGAACTTTTTCATCAATTAAATAATCTTTTATTTTTTTTCGCCCTTTCATGCCCATAGGCTCTATCCAATCTCCGTTT
>JBFYYA010000187.1:0-2588 GCA_041310245.1 Syntrophaceae bacterium
TGAAGGTTATCCTGAATGTAAAAGCACCATGGCTATAACTCTGGGAATAAAATGTCCGGAAAAGGATTGTCCCGGTTCATTAACCGAGAAAAAAACAAAAAAAGGCAGAACATTTTACGGCTGCTCGAATTATCCCAAATGCACTTTCGCTAGCTGGGATAAACCTGTCGCGGAAAGTTGCCCGAATTGCGGCTCACCCTATCTTGTAGAAAAATATTCAAAAAGCAAAGGAGCGCAGAAACTCTGCCCCAACAAGGAATGCGGATATAAAAGCGACCTTGAAAATTAAGTATCTCCCCGCTTAGAAAAGATTAATAGCTGATGCACGAAAAGAAACCGGTAATTATTATCGGCGGCGGACTTGCCGGTTGTGAGGCCGCGTGGCAACTATTACGTCGCGGTCATCATGTGCGCCTTCATGAAATGAAACCGCAAAAATATTCCCCGGCTCATAAAATGGAATCTCTGGCTGAACTCGTCTGCAGCAATTCACTAAAATCCAATAACCCGGAAAGCGCGTCTGGCTTGCTTAAAAATGAAATGAGGCAGCTGGGTTCACTTATTTTATCCGCGGCTGATGCTACGTGCGTGGCCGCGGGAAGCGCCCTTGCTGTGGACCGCGCAAAATTTTCTAAATGCATAGAAGAAAAACTTAAAGCTGATAACAATTTTACTTTAGTTAGAAGCGAAACCTCTGAGATACCTGAAGAACATCAGACAATTATCGCTACAGGGCCGCTTACTTCAGATACTTTAGCCAATCGCATCGCCGAAATATTAGGAAGGAGCTATCTGTACTTTTATGACGCAATCGCTCCTATTATTGATGCCGATTCTATTGATATGGAAAAAGCCTACTGGGCTTCGCGTTATGATAAGGGAACTCCTGATTATCTGAACTGCCCTTTGACTAAAGAAGAATATGATATTTTCCGAAGCGAATTGTTGAGTGGCGACAAAATAGCACCAAGGCCATTTGAGGAAATTCATCATTTCGAAGGATGCCTGCCGATAGAAACCCTAGCGTCACGCGGTGAAAAAACTATGGCCTTTGGGCCGATGAAGCCTGTCGGACTGATTAACCCGAAAACTGGTAAAATACCCTACGCTTGCGTCCAGTTGCGTCGTGAAAATTCGGCGGGAAGGCTTTTCAACATGGTTGGCTTCCAGACAAAACTTACCTTGCCAGAACAAAAAAGAATATTCCGGCTTATCCCCGCCTTGGAACAAGCGGAATTTGCCCGCTACGGCAGTATACACCGCAACACGTATATAGATTCACCTACTCACCTTAATAAATCGCTCCAACTTAAAACCAGACCAAATATTTTCTTTGCCGGACAAATAACCGGGGTGGAAGGTTATATCGAATCAGCGGCAATGGGATTACTGGCCGGCTTAAACACCGCCTTTCTCCGGGAAGGAAAACAGCTTCCGCCGCCGCCTGAAGAAACAGCTATCGGTGCGCTTATTAATTATATCACCGCAAAACCCAGTACTTTTTTTCAGCCTATGAACATAAATTTCGGACTGCTGAAACCGCTGGAAGGAAAAAGGATAAAAAAAGATGACAAAAAGCGTCTGTACGTAAGCAGAGGCAAACAGGCGCTTGATAAATGGATTAAAAGTGAAATGATTCTTTAAAAAGACAATGGGCAATTATTCCGGACTTACCTTAACACTATGATAGGGAAATTTGAGAGATATTGTACTGTAGTTTTCTTCCGACAAAATATTTATTTTAGCCTGATATTTATTTATGATTAAAAGCGATGGCAATATTCACGGATCGATAACAGAAACTGGTTTTTCTCCCTGAGTGGTACGCAACTGCTTTAACAGATTTTCGATATCCGCTGCCGGCAATACAGTGCCGGAACCACGGATTAACACGCTGACATATTTACTGTCATGCGCACTTAAAAAGCAACACTTAAATTCAATTTCATCTTTTTGTATTTGTTCTTGAAATCCATATAAAAAAGAATTCATCCGTTAACTATCGCAATAAATCAATTCTCCTTTCTCCTTTCAAATCCAGCATATAATAATTACTCGTCAGAAACATTAATGAACCAAATAATATTTTGGATTCATAATTTATCGTGGTAATTTCTGTTTTTACCCGCTGAAAATCTTCCCTGAAGTAATTTAGAGAGACCATGATACTGTCAAAATGTTTATCATAATTATGCAGCATGCCCAAAGTAGGATTCTTGATAAATATTTAAGATAATTAATATTTCGGCGCCTGATAATTATCACCTTTGTCTATTTTCGTACCCCGAACAATATACAAAATCACCTTGCGCTTTTTCCGAAATTATTTGAACATGAGCACAGAAGCACGCTAGTTCGATATTAATTTAATAAAACTACATACTCAAAATGCTTGACTTATCATTCAAATTAATGATTTATTACCGATAAATTTTTATTGCCGAGTGGGTTGATTAACTTATTAACTAAAAAAACAGGAGGGTCATGTATGGTAAAAAAATATCTAGCGATTATTGCAATTTGTTTTTTCTCTATTTTAGTTTTTAATGGCACCGTAAAAGCGCAAGGCGAAATTAACGGTTTGTGGA
>JBFYYA010000188.1:0-3073 GCA_041310245.1 Syntrophaceae bacterium
TAGGACAACGCTGTCACTGCGGAAATTTACAACTTTAATGAAAAAAGAAGGAACGATTCTGGTTTCGTTACCCGCCTCATCGCGGGCGTAAATACTCACGCGCGTGTTTTCTTTGGTCGCCTCAATAGGCATGGCAAGATAAGCCACATAAGCGGTTTTATTGTTTATTATTGCTTTATAGGCGGGCGTGAAAGAATCATTCACGTAAATGCCTGTTTCTTCGACAGGTTTGGAAACAAGATAAGCAAAAAATCCTGTGCCTCCCTGGCTGAAATAACCGGGTTGGCCGGACATAACAATCTGCGGCGGTTTTGTGTCAATTATCACCTGCCGGGAAAATACAGTCTCGTTTCTAAAAAGAGAATGGTCTCTGGCGGAAATATTAAGCGTCGCCGGCCCATCGTTAAGAGAAGCTTCCCGGGCGTTAATGGTCAAAGAAACAATTTTCTGATTATTCCTTCTTGCCGACATTTTTTCTTCAAAAACAATACTTCTTTTTTCATCTTGTACAAGTTCAACTTTTAAATCGGCAAGGCCGCTTTTTTTATCGAAAAATATAATTTCCGTTTTTTTATTTTTCCCAATAAGAGATAAATCCTCAGCCAGTTCTATTTGAGGTTTTTCTGTTTCCAGATAACCGAAAAAAAACAACCAGCTTAATAAGAAAGCCAGCAGAACCGCGCCGCCTGTTATCAAATAGAGATGAGTTTTTTTCATTGTTTCTCCCGCAGCCGAAAGATTCGGCGCGTTTTTCTTATTGGCTTTTACTGGGTTTTGCAAGGCAAATTTGATTTCTTTTGGCCTGATTAATTGAATATCGATATTTAAAAAAGCTATTTATATTTTGTGCTGGTGTAAGTTTAAAATAATAAACAAAGCCAAGGGAAACTAATTTATGAAGCCTGTTTTGCCGGAGTTTATGCCTTGATATTGCCCGAAAACACTGCTATATTCCTGAAAAATCATCCAATGAGAAGATATCATGCTTGCTGGTAAAAAAATCGTTTTGGGAATTACCGGGGGAATTGCCGCTTATAAAGCGTCAGAGCTTATCCGCGCGCTGATTAAAGAGGGCGCGCAGGTTAAAGTCATTATGACCAAAAGCGCCACGGAATTTATTACTCCCTTGACGATGCAGACTCTTTCGCAAAACCAGGTTTACATCGATATGTATGTTCCCACGCAGAAATATGATATCGCGCATATTGCCCTGGCCGATTTTGCCGATGCTTTTGTTATCGCGCCGGCCACAGCCAACATTATCGGTAAAATCGCTTCAGGCGTGGCGGATGATTTGCTTTCCACAACAATTATGGCCGCGGATAAACCGGCCTTGATCTGTCCGGCCATGAACGATAAAATGCTGGCAAATTCTGTTGTGCAGGAAAACTTAGTAAAACTGCAAGCACACGGTTATTTTATCATGGAAAGTGGCGTGGGAGAACTTGCCTGCAAAACTCAGGGCGCGGGACGCCTGCCGGAAATACCGGAAATAATCGAAGAAATAGAATCTATGCTCACGGCCAAAGATCTGGCAGGTGTTAATATTCTTATTACCGCCGGCCCAACGCAGGAGCCATTTGATCCGGTAAGGCACATTACCAATCTTTCTTCCGGGAAAATGGGTTACGCTCTGGCTACAGTAGCAAAGCGACGCGGCGCTCATGTTAGCCTGGTCAGCGGCCCGACCACATTAGCTATACCCAAAGTGCAAAAATTGATACAGGTGCGCAGCGCGCGCCAGATGCATAAGGCGGTTATCGAAAATTTTAAGAAAGCAAAAATCATTATCAAAGCCGCAGCAGTTGCCGATTACCGGCCAAAGGAATGCTCAAAAGAAAAAATTAAGAAAACCGGCAAGCAGATGACGATCATGCTGGAGAAAAATCCTGATATCATCGAAGAAATAGGCAAGAACAAAGGAAGCAGGATATTGGTTGGTTTCGCGATGGAAACCCAGAATCTTTTGGCCAACGCCAAAGAAAAGCTCAAAGCAAAGAATATGGATTTGATTATCGCCAATAACTTATGTCAGGAAGGCGCGGGTTTTCAGACCGACACCAATGTTATTACCATCATCGATAAAAAAGGAAAAACAGAAAATCTTTCTAAAATGACTAAAATGGAAGCCGCGGATAAAATTCTTGACCGCGTCAAAGTGTTGCTTAAGGATAAAGGCGGGAGAAGCGTATAATGCCGGAATCTTTATCTCCTAAAGAAGTTTATCAGATAAAAGAGGAATTGTTATCAGCGGTTAAAGCTCTAAAGGGGCAGGTTGTCAATCACGAAAGTTTTTCTGTCGGTATTAAATGGGAGAAGTCTCGGCCCGCGGGAGATAAAATGAAAGTTGTATCCGGAAATAAAGAAGAACAAATGAAAAAATTTCATTTACAGATGAAAGACTGCAGAAAATGTTCACTGGCGAAAACCAGAAAAAATATTGTCTTTGGCCAGGGCAATCCGGAAGCGAAGATTGTTTTTGTCGGTGAAGCTCCGGGCGCGGATGAAGATGAACAGGGGCTGCCCTTTGTTGGAAGAGCCGGACAGCTTTTGACTGATATTATAGTTAAGGGAATGAAGCTTTCACGGCAGGATGTTTATATATGCAATATTCTCAAGTGCCGGCCTCCGGGCAATCGTAATCCGTTGCCCGAAGAAATAGGCGAATGCGAGCCGTTTTTAAAAAAGCAATTGCAGATTATCGCGCCCCGCGTTATTTGCGCTTTGGGCAAATTCGCGGCGCAGACTCTTTTAAAAACAGAAACGCCGATAACCGCTTTGCGCGGACGCTTTCATGATTATGAAGGAATTAAATTAATGCCCACTTATCATCCGGCGTATCTTTTGCGCAATCCTTCAGCAAAAAAGCCCGTGTGGGATGACGTACAGAAGATTATCAAGGAAACCGGCCTTGATTAAAAAATATAAGGAAGGAAATATGATAAAAAAAATAGTTTGTCTGTTAGCTGCCATAATTCTTTTTACAAGCGTTGCCTGGGCTAATGAAGAAAAGCCTGTGTTCAATGTGATTACCGTTGCCAGCGTGATTACTACGCCCACAGCTAAATACGTC
>JBFYYA010000189.1:0-2575 GCA_041310245.1 Syntrophaceae bacterium
TTCCAGTTCATCGTAGGAATCTTCCGGTTTGGCAAACTTCACCATTTCCACTTTGTTAAACTGATGCTGCCTGATTAAACCGCGCGTATCTTTCCCGTAAGAGCCGGCTTCGGAGCGAAAACAAGGCGAATAAGCAACTAAATAAATCGGCAACTGACCTTCTTCCAGTATTTCATCACGGTATATATTGGTCACCGGAACTTCCGCCGTCGGAATCAAATAATATTCCATTCCTTCTATCTTAAAAAGGTCTTCAGAAAATTTGGGCAACTGACCTGTTCCGGTCATGCTTTCGCGGTTTACCATAAACGGCGTGAGAACCTCTGTGTATCCATGCTCGCATACATGCAACTCCAGCATGAAATTTACCAGCGCCCGTTCCATGGCTGCCGCCAATCCTTTATATAAAGTAAAGCGCGCCCCGGCAATCTTTGCCCCGCGGGTGAAATCCAGGATATTTAATCTTTCGCCGATTTCCCAGTGTTCTTTCGGCTCAAAATTAAAAACGGGTTTCGTTCCACCTAAACGAACAACAATATTATCGTTTTCGCCGCTGCCTGCCGGAACTGATTCATGCTGGATATTTGGAACAAGAAGCATAAAGTTATTCAGGCTTTCTTCAACGTTTTTTAAGTCTTCGTCCAGCTTTTTTACTTTGTCCGAAACCGCGCTCATCTGCGCAATCAGTTCGGTGGCATCTTTTTTTTCTTTTTTCAGCCTTCCTATTTCCTTGGAAGTGTCATTGCGCTCATTGCGCAGCGCTTCCACGGACATTAAAATATCCCTTCTTTCCTGGTCGAGTTTGAGAAATCGGTCAAGATCAATCGCCTGTCCCCGTTGACGCAATTTCTTCTTAACTACATCGACATTTTGTCTTAAATACTTGATATCCAGCATGATTTATTACTAAAATAAAAATAGCTTATTTAACAAGACGTTGAGAGTTACCATTTTGGTAAATTGAAGTCAATAATTTTATCCATCAAATCAGCTCTGTGGCGGCCGAAAACGTTGCTTAATTAAATTAATCGTTTTTTTTGCTTCCGGAATTTTTAATAAATAAGCGCTCACCAGAAACACCATGCCTCCCACGCTAATTGTCAAAAACAGGTAAAGCAATTTTTCCTTAAAGTCGGCCGCCATGTTCCAGGGATGATAAATGCTCACAAGCACGATTGCTGCGAGCATAATCAAAGACGCTATAATGATTTTCAGAATCGCGAAATAAAATTCCTTATCCAAAAAAGTCCCTATTTTTTTCTTCAGCGCCGCCGCCAATACAAAGACATTTACGGTAACCGCCAAAGAATTGGCTAGGGCAAGCCCGTTATGCTTCAGGGGATACATAAGAATAACGCTGGCTACAATATTTACGCCGAAAGAAATTAAAGCCGCTTTCATCGGCCATTTTGAATCCTGCAATGAATAAAAGGCGGAAAGAAAAATGCGCACCACCGCAAAGGCCCATAACCCGAGAGCGTAACAAAATAAAGCCTGTCCGGTGAGAAGCGAAGCGGTGGCGTCAAAAGCACCACGTTGGAATAAAACCGAAATAATCTGCTGATTAAGCGTCATTAAAGCGACCATCGCCGGAATAATCAAAAATAACATCAACCGCAGAGAAAAAGACAAGCTTGTTTTTAATTCGGAGGTATTATTATCTGTTGCGTGCCGCGAAAAACTCGGCAGCGTTGCTGTCCCCATGGCGATAGCAAACACCCCAATAGGTAATTCCATCACACGATCCGCGTAAAAAAGATAGGTTAGGCTGCCAGAGGGAAGAAGCGAAGCCAGAATTGTCCCGACAAAAATATTGAGGGTATTAACGGAAGCGCTGAACATCGCAGGCATAAACAGATAGCCGATTTGCTTAAGACCCGGATGTCGCAAATCAAATTTTATCCTGAATTTAACACCATACTTAACCAGAAAGGGCCACTGCATGATGAGCTGGAGAAATCCGCCTATCAGCACGCCGATCGCAAGCGCTGTAATCGGCTCGGCAAAATAATCTTTCAGAAGAAAAGCCGAGGCAATCATGGCGACATTGAGCATGACCGGCGACAAGGCGGGAGCGCTGAAATGGCGGAATGAATTAAGAATACCCATACAAAGGGCAACAAGCGAAATAAAAAATATATACGGAAACATCAGCCGGTTCAAAAAAACCGCCAGAGCGAATTGTTCTGGTTCGTTGATAAACCCGGGAGCAATCAAACCTACAATAAGCGGCGAAAAAATAATGCCCGCCAAGGTAATGATTGCCAGAATAATAGATAGAAGCGTAAAAACTACGGACGCGAGTTCAAGCGACTGCTGCCTTGTTTTTTTTTGCAGATATTCAGTGAAAACCGGAACAAAGGAAATAGTAAGCGCTCCTTCGCCGAGCAACCGGCGCAGCATGTTTGGTATACGGTAGGCAACCCAGAAAGCATCTGTCTTCCAACCAGCACCAAAAAAAGCCGCAATCACAATATCGCGCAGAAGGCCAAAAATACGGCTGATCATTGTTGCCGTACCGATGACTCCGGCTGCTTTTGCTACTTTGAAATTTTCAGATATCTTTTTCATGCGT
>JBFYYA010000190.1:0-4795 GCA_041310245.1 Syntrophaceae bacterium
CAGTCGGATTTTTGATAATTTCATCGGGCGTTCCGTCGGCAATAATAGTTCCGAAACTCAAAACGATGATGCGCGTCGCGATCATCATCAACCAGTGCAGTTTATGCTCAACAATAATCATCGCCGGTCCTTCACTGTGCAATCGGCCGAAACGGCCTCCTTTATGCAAGCGCTTGATGGATTTCGCCATAAGATCTGTTTCCGCGGGGCTCAAGCCGCCAAAAGGCTCGTCGAGCAATAAAAGTTCCGGCTCCGTAGCAATGGCGCGCGCCACTTCCAAGCGCTTAAGGTCACCCTGGGAAAGAACCGAGGCATTTTCCTTGGCCATATCGGAAATACCGGCAAATTCGAGGGCATCCATTGCTTTAGCTTCAATTTTTTTGACCCACTCGCCCCTTTTCAAAGCGCGCGGACACAAACACGCAACCATAACGTTGGCAATAATGGGCAGCCTGCGGAATGGCCGCATGTTTTGAAACGTGGAAACCATTCCTTTGTTAACCACATCCCAAGTGTTTTTCCCGGCCATTTCCTGACCCATAAAACGAACGCTTCCGCTGTCCGGCTTTAAAATTCCGGTCATGAGGCGCAACAGCGTTGTTTTCCCCGCACCATTCGGGCCGATAAGACCGATTATCTGGTGTCTTTCCATGGAAAATGTCGCGTCATTAACCGCTGTAAGGCCGCCGAATTTTTTCGTTAGCCCCTTTACTTCCAGAAAAGCTTGGCTCATACAATTAGGCCTCCCCTTCTTCCCTTAATTCCCTGCGCGAAACCTTGCCAACGTCAGTTTTCGGCAGTTCGCCGCGGAATTCGATAATTTTAGGAACTTTGTAATGTGCCAGATTTTCCGTACAGAAATTCATGATGTCCTCTTCAGATATTTTTCCTCGCGCTTCACTCTCCAGCACAACGTAAGCTTTAATAATATTACCCACTTTGGGATCTGGCACTCCAACAACACCCGCCGCTTTGATCTGCGGATGCTTGTAGAGAACTTCTTCCACGTGACGCGCGAATACCGAATATCCTTTAAACTTGATCAAGTCGCGCTTTCGGTCAAAGAAATAGAAATAGCCGTCTTCATCCATGCTGACGATATCCCCCGTTCTCAGCCATTTTTCGCCGTCGATATCAATTAATGAATCTTTAGATTCTTTTTCTCTTTTCCAGTATGCTTGCATGATATTCGGCCCGTTGAGTATCAATTCTCCCACTTCACCGACTGGCATATATTCCGAACCTTCATATTCAATAATGGCGGCTTTCATGCCTGGTATAGGAACGCCGAAAGAACCTTTCTTGGTCTTATTATGAGGATTACTATGGCTTACACCGGTTGTTTCCGTCATGCCGTAGCCTTCATGGATCTTTGAGCCGGTTCTTTTTTCCCATGCTTCCACGGTGGAATTATGCAGGGTATCCGCGCCGCAGCCTATGATTTTAAGCTTCTTCCAATTCACGCGATAAGTTTTTTCATATTCTTTCAAGAATTCGAACATGGTCGGCACGCCGTTGAAGGTAGAGGCGTTATACTTTTCCATTGCGTCTAGTATGTCATCTATATCAGGAGTAGTGAAAAGCACTCCTGTAAAACCTCTCGCAATTCCGTTAAGCATGGCGACTACCTGACCATAGATATGGAAAAAGGGCAAAAAGGCGATACCGACTTCTTTGCCGTCTTCCAGAAATGGCCACAATTGTTTTATTTGATGTATCACTGACACCATATTATAGTGTGTCAAAACAGCAGCTTTGGGAAGCCCAGTAGTTCCTCCGGTATAAGGAAGAGCGGAGATATCTTTTTTCGGGTCAATTTTAACCTGTGGCGGATTGGGCGGATACCTCTTAATCAACGCTTCAAAATCAAGGAGGCCCGCATTGGCCATTTCTTCGGGGGTGGGAACATGCAAATTCGCATAGTCTTTCCCCAATAAGCTTTTTCCCAAAAGTTTTTTCACCTTAGGCAAGTATTCCAGAACACTTGTAACAATAACATGTTTTAGCGGCACGCCGGCCCTTTCCACATTATCATAGAGAATGTCCTGGCAAACCATTATTGAAGCATCGCTGTCCTCCAACTGGTGTTTAATTTCATGGCTGGTATAGACAGGGCTGATCGGCGTGACTTTGGCGCCGAGTTTTAAAGTCGCAAAGTAAGAAATGACATACTGCGGGCAATTGAGCAAAAAGAGAGCAACTGTATCTCCGCGCTTGACACCCAAGTCAGCCAGCGCTGTAGCAAATCGGTCAATGAGCTCTTTCAATTTTATATAGCTGATCTCTCTGCCGTAGAAAATCAGGGCCGCTTTTTTACCGTACTGAGCAACGGACTGTTCAAGCATGTCAGGAACAGATATGCCTTCCGGTATATTCACTTTGCCAGCTGCCCCTTCCGGGTAATGTTTCACCCATGGTTTTGACAAATAGAATTCTTTCGCATTCATTATAATTATCCTCTCTTTTTCTCAATCTTCAGTGACGATATATATTTTGCTACCGGATAAGGTTCCGGCAATTTACTCTTAAAAATATGCTACTCCAAAGATGCCGTGCAAACGCGGCATGTTTTGCGCAGAGCAATATTTCTAACCTTACAGCGGGGACATTCTTCTTCCACCTTTTCCCGTAACCAGCGGAACAATCCATCCGGCATGAAGATAAGGACCAGCAACACTACAATCGCGAATACTATAGTGCGGTAATCCTGGATTAAGTGAAAAAGCTCCAGTGTCGGGTAAAGAAAAAACACCGCAGCGACAGGACCATAAATTGTAGCCGCACCTCCGAATATCGACCAGATAACTACTTGGAATGATAATGACACTTCTAAGGTAGAGGGACCGGCAATTCTCATGAAGTGGGCGTAGAGACCGCCGGAGATTCCGGCAAAAAAACCACTCAGGCAGAAAGCCAAAAGTTTATAACGGGTTGTGTTTACGCCTGAAGCTCTCACGGCAATTTCATCTTCACGAATGGCGTGAAAGATAATTCCCGTGTTTGAATCTGTTATTTTCCACATAATGGTGCACAAACCAAGCATTATAATCGAAATGATATAATACTCGTGAATGCGTGTCGGCGCTAATTTCTGAATTCCAGAGATTCCTAATTCACCGCCAGTAAAAGCTGGAAAGGTGAAAATCAGTCCCATTACTATGATAGGAAAGGCCATTGTTGTTAGCGCCAGATAAGTTCCTTTGAGGCGCAGGGCCGGAATTCCCACAATCAGACCGGCGCAAACAGCAACTAGCGCTCCAAGGGGGATGCTGAACCAGGGTGCAAGCTGCCAGTGAAGATTCATTAAGGCGGCACTATACGCGCCCACGCCAAAGAAAAGGGCATGGCCGAAGTTCAACTGGCCGGTAAAGCCACAAAGCAAATCCCAACTTGCGGCAAATATGGCAAAAATGCATGTCAGCGTGAAAACACGGAGGATGTAAGCATCGTCTGTAAAAGACGGCAACAAAAGAATAAAGAGGAAAAAGATTATCACAGCCACGCGCGAAGGCAAAACAAGCACTTCGTTTCTTACTACGGCAAACAGTTTTCTCAGGTAAAATAAAATTAGTTTCATGAAATATTTCTACCTTTCTTCTTCAAAGTACACGCCAAAGAGACCTTCTGGCCTGATAAGCAAAACTATAATCATAATAAGAAGAGCCACAGAAATCTTTAGAAAGGCTCCCTGCGGGGAAAGGAAAACAACCGAAGCTTCAGTAAATCCCATGATGTACGCTCCCACAAAACTGCCCTTAAGAGAGCCAAGCCCACCTAAAACTACAACCGCCATCATCATAACCAGAGGCGTCGTCCACATATGGGGTTCCAGAATTTCCAGAGGAACAACAATCGCGCCGGCAAAGCCAGCCAGCCCTATGGCAATTCCCATTGTAATCATGGCCACTTTGGACTCATTTATACCCATTAGATTCGCCACCTCCCTGTCCTGAGCGGTGGAGCGAAGCGCCAAACCTAAGTTAGTTTTAAACAAAAATAAAACCAGCAACACCATAACAAGGACAGCTGCGCCAAGCGTCAAAAGCTGTTGGTTAAAAACCTTCACGCCTAAAATTTCGATAAAACCCTCAATCAGATTGGGAACACTTAAATATGTTCCCGTAAAAGCCAAGGTCATAATTTCCTGAAAAATCATAGCAATGGCCATTGTTGCTATCAAAACGGCGCCTTCATGCTCACGGATGGGATTAAGAAATACCTTGTAGGTAATCATCCCCAGAAGAATAGATATAACAATGGCGATGAGCATAGCCGGAACAGGGTGCCAACCAAGATAGTGAGTAACTGTGTAAATAGAGTAAGCGGCTACCATGTAAAAAGCTGTATGCGCGATATTAACGATACGCGCCACCCCAAAGATAAGCGAAAAACTGATAGCCAAAAGAGCATAAATGCTGCCTTTGATCAAACCCATGACAACGATGTCTAATACCATAGACATTATAATTACCTCTCTATTTTTTAATGGATACTGGATTCGTCCGTCTCAAGGCGGCGGACGGATCCATGAATAATAATTATCGTTTATTTTTTTATGAGTCCTAATCGCCCAAGGTAGAATCTTTATGGACTTCAAATCTTTATGGGTCACATCCACACTAGGAGCCGGTTTCGCCATACATTAATCAGCTTACCATTCTGCCGCTGAACACCAATGCTATTCGCGTAACCGGGGCTTAATATTATATCATGAAGATGCCCGCCCCTTATAAGGGGGCGGGCAAAAAACTTTCTTTATTACTTTTTGTAAGCCTTAATCATCCAGGGAGGGAGT
>JBFYYA010000191.1:0-6558 GCA_041310245.1 Syntrophaceae bacterium
GGCGCCTGAGGAGGAATAATTAATTCAATTTCCGGCAGTCTTTGCTGGATAAAACGGATAATATGCTTATTTTGAGTCACGCCGCCGACAAGCAAAACCTTTCCCGTGTGTATTCTGGCTCTTTTCAGGAAATCAATTACTTTGATGGCCATGACATCGCTCAGCGAAAGCACTATATCGCCTTTTGTCGCTTCTCCTTTATTAAGGCGGTGGGTGCAGTCGCTTTTCATAAATACGGAGCAGCGGGAAGAAAGCTTGAAAACACGGCAATGATCATCAAGAGAATTTACATCAGCAAGTTTCATGTTCATGCGGGCGAGCTGCTGCTTGAAGAATTCTCCGGTGCCGGAAGCGCACTTGTTTCCCGAAAAGCTGTTGATTATTTTTTTATCTTTGTCGATTGTGTAAACTACAAGATCCTCTCCGCCCAGAGAAACTACCGCGTCAACATTGTAATTCAGGTGTTTTAGCGCCTCTTCGACGCAGAGAGGTTCAATAACACTGTTGATGTTTAAAAGTCGCCGGCCTTCAGTGCCCGTAACCAGAGAAGTGATATTCTCCGGCAAGGGATAAGATGACAGCATCTTTTTTAATGTAAAAAGAAAATTGCCTTCGTGGGGCTCAACTTTGCTAAATAATAGATTATTGTCTTCGAGTATTGTAATTTTTACGTTCGAAGAGCCGATATTAATTCCCAAACTGCGCATTATAACCTCAGATATTTAAAAAATCAGGTGCTAGATATTACGATTAGACCGCGGCGTCAAGTGTCAGATGATATCGTAAATAATAAAAAACAGCCGAAAGCAGGAACTTGCGGCTGTTTCGTTGTATATCAAATTATATTCAAATCACGCAATTTTGCGGATTAATGCGCTTCTTCTTCCGCTCCCGCTATGTACATCATCGCCAGCAATACAAACACAAGCGTCTGTACAAGATAAACAAAAAGCTTCAGCGCCATAATCGGCAGCGGTACAAGCATGGGAACCAGAATAAGCAATATAATCAATACCAGGTCACCGCCCTTTATGTTTCCGAATAGACGAAATGATAATGAAATTGGCCTTGAGAGATGGCTGACAATTTCAATGACGAACATTAAAGGCGCGAGCCAAATTACCGGACCCATAAACTGTTTGAGATATTTAAACCCGTGCTTTTTAACTCCGACTACATGAGTGGATAAAAAGACAACAAGCGCCAAAGCCAGGGTTGTATTAATATCGGACGTGGGAGATTTAAAGCCGGGAAACGCGCCCATGAGATTGGATAAAAATATGAACAAGCCCAAGGTGGCGATAAGCGGGAAATATTTACGGCCTTTTGGCCCCATTACTTCATTGAGTAACGCATCAAAGCCGCCGATAACGACTTCCATGAAATTCTGTAATCTTCCCGGATATACCTGAAGCCCTCTGGCAGCCAGAAAAGCCAAAACGATAAGAATGGCGGCCAAAAGAAAAGTGTAAGCGACATGCGCGGGAATGTAAGGATTTTCCAAAAAATATATCGGATGCATTTTTATAAATTCTCCTTAATTAAGTTTTTTTTTGAATATGTGGTGATTACCGCAAAAACGACGGTCAGAGCAACAACAGAAAGGCCGATAAGCAGGCCGATGATATTTACGACCTGTTTGGAAATTAAAAAATATAAAACGATAGCGGTGAGCAGCAGACGGATAAAATATTTAAAAACAACATTGCCTCTAACACTGCCCCCGGTTTTATAAAACGCGCCGCGCAGAGAGCGACCCATCCAGTAAAAATTTATAATGCTGATTAAACCGCCCAGCAATACTCCCAGGGCGAATTTAAAGGTGCCGAAAATTAATGAAGGAATGAAGACAACAGCGAGGAAAATCCAGGTGTAAATCTCAATTTTTCTTTGGAGCGGGTCTTTGGCGATGAGGTTCACGTTTTAAACTCTTAATTATAGGTTCATCATCCGTAAAATATCTTTGTATCAGAACATGCAAGTTACGAAAACCGGCGACAATTCCTATTAACAGAAAAATAAAAGTAAATAAGCTACCGGTATCGAATTTCTTATCTAAATAAACGCCAAGAGCGAGACACGCAAAAATCGCTAAAACCATCGCAATGCCGACGCTGCTGGCATATGCCATTTGAATAGCTGTTTTTTTTGTATCTTCATCCATCAGGACGAAAGCTCCTTAACACTCAAAATATATTATGTCAATAAAAAAATGACCGGCGTTCAGTTATTATTGTAACTACCTGTTATTTCTATACCATTTAATTGTTTTTTCTAATCCCGCTGCCAGATCCGTTTTCGCTTTAAAGCCGAATTCTTCCCATGCTTTTGAAACGTCCAGCATTCGGCGGGGTTGGCCGTCCGGTTTACTTTTATTCCAAATAATATTTCCTTTAAAGCCGCTTAATTTTACGATTAGAGAGGCAAGCTCTTTAATGGAAATTTCAAACCCGGCGCCGATATTTACCGGTTCGCTTTTGTTATATTTTTCCGTTGCCAGGTAAATCGCTTCAGCGGCGTCTTCCACATAAAAAAATTCTCTCGTGGCGGCGCCGCTTCCCCAAACTTCGATGGAACTTTCATTTTTATCAATGGCATCAAAACATTTTTTAATCAAAGCGGGGATGACATGCGATGAGCGCGGATCGAAATTGTCGCCCGGGCCGTAGAGATTGACAGGCAACAGAAATATGGAATTGAAACCATATTGCTGCCGGTAGGACTGTGACTGCACCAGCATCATTTTTTTGGCGAGCCCGTAAGGCGCGTTTGTTTCTTCAGGATAACCAATCCAGAGATCATCTTCCTTAAAAGGAACGGGAGTGAATTTAGGATAAGCGCAAATCGTCCCCAAAGCGATAAATTTTTCAATGTCGCGTAAATAAGCTTCGTGCATTAATTGCGCGCCCATAACCAGATTATCGTAAAACAGTTCCGCTGGTTTTTCCTGATTAAAACCGATTCCCCCGACTTTCGCGGCCAGATGAATGACAATATCCGGTTGCAAAGTATCATACATGCGCCGGATGTCCTGAATACAAGTAAGGTTGAATTCCGGCAAATCGGCGATGGAGATATTTTCACAGCCGTGCTCTGATAATTTCCTGATCAGATGGGTGCCGAGGAATCCTTTTCCTCCGGTAACAGTAACGCGTTTTCCTTGCAGCAAAATAAAACTCCCTGTTGATCTTTAAGATAAACGTCCGCCATTGGAGCAGGTAAATCCGGCATCGACAAGAGTTTTTTCTTTTCGGGCAATTTCCATGTCCGTGGCGATCATCATATTTATCAGTTCGTCAAAAGTCACTTTCGGCTGCCAGCCCAGTATTTTCTTTGCCTTGGAGGAATCTCCGAGAAGAACATCAACTTCGGTAGGCCGGAAATAACGCGGATCTACGGCCACGTATTTCTTGTAATCCAAATCAAGCTTGGCGAATACTTTTTCGGCAAAATCGCGGACGGAGTGTGTTTCGCCGGTAGCGATAACAAAGTCGTCAGGTTTTTCCTGCTGGAGCATCAGCCACATGGCTTCGACAAAGTCACCCGCGTAACCCCAGTCGCGTTTGGCTTCAAGGTTACCCAGATAAAGTTTGTCTTTTAAACCCAATTTAATTTGTGTGGCGGCGCGGGTTATTTTCCGCGTGACAAATGTTTCTCCACGGCGAGGTGATTCATGATTGAACAATATTCCGTTGGTCGCAAAAAGATTATAAGCGTCACGGTAATTTTGCACAATATAGTAAGCGTAAACTTTTGCCGCCGCGTAAGGACTGCGCGGCTGAAACATCGTCTTTTCGCTTTGCGGCGGCGGTGCGGCGCCGAACATTTCGCTCGACGAAGCCTGATAGAATTTCGTTTTGATACCGGTTTTTCTTATCGCCTCAAGAATTCTCAACGTCCCTAAACCAGTAATATCACTTGTGTATTCCGGCATATCAAAACTTACCCGCACGTGGCTTTGCGCGCCCAGGTGATAGATTTCATCCGGAGCGATGGAGTGAAGCAAATCCATCAATTGTCCCGAAACACTGAGATCGCCGTAGTGAAGGAATAATTTTGTGTTTGGTTCATGAACATCACGGTAAAGATGGTCGATACGGTCAGTATTAAAAGTACTGGAACGCCTTATCAGGCCGTGAACTTCATATCCCTTGCTCAAAAGCAGCTCGGCAAGATATGATCCGTCCTGTCCGGTAATGCCGGTAAGAAAAGCTTTTTTCATTTTTGCCTCCAGATGGCGAAACATTGATCGAAATTTATAAAAGAATAAATACAGTAACGAGTTACTATTGTCAATTAAGAGCTTATATATTTCTTAACGCGCGTTTGCAGGCATCCAGAGTAAAAGAAATATCTTTTTTAGTATGAGCGAAAGACACAAATAAAGCTTCAAATTGTGAAGGGGCCAGCCACACACCTTGCTTTAACATGCCGTGAAAAAAGCGGGCAAACATTTTTGTGTCGGATTTTTGCGCCGTGGCTAAATCAAAGACTTCGCCTTCCTGGAAAAAAATCGTGAACATGGAATGATAACGATTAATGCAGGCGCAGAAGCCTTTCTCCTTAAAAATATTTTGAATCTCAGAGCATAAATACTCGGTTTTTTCATCCAGAACTTTAAAATCAGCCTTTTTTTCTTTGAGTAAGTTAAGAGCTGCCAGGCCGGCATTCATCGCCAGAGGGTTTCCCGAAAGTGTTCCCGCCTGATATACATCTCCTTCCGGGGCAAGGCGGCTCATAATTTCTTTTCTTCCGCCGATGGCGCCTACAGGCAGGCCGGCGCCGATGATTTTCCCCAAACAGGTCAAATCCGGTTTTATTTTTAATAAATTTTGCACACCGCCGAAAGTAAATCTAAACCCCGTGATTACTTCATCAAAAATTAAGATAATATTTTCCTTTGCCGTAAGTTCGCGAAGCGTTTTTAAAAATCCGTCGCGTGGAGGCACTACACCCATGTTGCCGGCAACTGGTTCCACAATGATCGCCGCAAGCTGTGAACCGTGGATCTCTATTGCTTTTTGCAGGGATTCTAAATCATTATAGGGAAGGCTTAAGGTCAGCTGCGCGGTTTCTTCCGGTATTCCCGGAGAACCGGGTATGCCCAAGGTGGTAACCCCCGAGCCCGCCTTAATCAGCATAGAGTCGGCATGACCGTGATAACAGCCGCTGAATTTAGCGATTAATTTTTTTCCCGTGAAGCCGCGCGCCAGGCGGATGGCCGTCATTGCCGCTTCCGTGCCGGAACTCGTCATGCGAACCTGTTCAATAGGAGGAATTGCCTCGCAGATTAATCGCGCCATTTCTGTTTACTCTTCGGTAGGAGCACCGAAGATTGTGCCGCTGGTGGCCGACTTTCTTATCGCAGCAATAATTTTAGGATGTGCGTGGCCTAAAATCATCGGGCCCCATGATAAGACATAATCGATATATTCTTTTCCAGAGAGGTCGTATATTTTGGAGCCTTTGGCTTTCTGGATAAAGATGGGAGAACCGCTGACCGCGTGCCAGGCGCGCACGGGGCTGTTCACGCCTCCGGAGATAAATTTTTTCGCGTTGGCGAAAGCGCGTTCATTTATTTTGGACATTAGAAATACTCCGGAGAAGTTTTTTTGTATTCTTCAATGCTCTTCAAAATTAAAAAATCATTGATTTTTGACGATTCTGATAATTCGCGCACCAGCGAATCAATATCTCCGGTTTGACTGTGAATCATCGTGAAAAGGTTATATTTATTTCTAAAGGAAGGTTTTCTTTCGTAGCAATGAGAAACAAAGGGGGAAGAAGAAAAAAAAGTTCCAACCTTTTCCACTTGCTTTGCCGGAACAGACCATACAATCAGCGCGTTTGTTTTATAGCCGGCTTTATTGTGACGCAGGATCGCTCCGAATTTACGAATCAAGCCGTCACGGGAGAGGTTTTTTATTGACTGGATAACATCGGCTTGTGATATTTTCAGTTTTTGCGCGATGTTTTCGAAGGGGCGGCTTACCGCGTCAATATCTTTTTGTATTAATTGGGCTAATTGTATTTCTTTATTGTTCATTTTCTAACTATTATCTTGACTTACAGATAAAATCAAGAAATGTGTTCATGTTAAATAATCCTTGACAATTATTAGAACTATTATTACAAATCATCATGACTATCGGTCAAAAAAGCCTTAATTTTAAAGAAAGGAGGTTAATTACTTAGAAGTTTTTCTTGGAAATAAAAAATGATTAATTTAAGTTTAAGGAGAATTAAAATGAAAAAAAGTTTCTTTTACACGATGATGGTAATGCTGTTGGTAGTTTTTTGCGCTCCCTTTGCTTACGCGGCTCCGGAAGCGGGGGCAGCTGTTGATTACACAAAAGCTATCGTGATTGGTCTTTCGGTTATTGCCGCGGGTTTAGCGATAGGTTTGGGCACCATCGGTACCGGCCTGGGCATGGGTAACGGCCTTAACGGAGCGACCAACGCGGTGGGACGCAATCCCGAAGCTCAGGGTAAGGTTCTTCTGACCATGATCGTTGGTCTGGCGATGATTGAATCACTGGCCATTTACGCGCTGGTTGT
>JBFYYA010000192.1:0-7389 GCA_041310245.1 Syntrophaceae bacterium
AGATAAAAGTGCAGAATTTTGGCAATATAATGAAACAGGCAAAAAAGATGCAGGAACAAATGGGCAAGATACAAGAAGAGCTGGAAACTAAAACCGTTGAAGCGCAGGCCGGCGGAGGAATGGTACGCGTAGTCGTAAACGGTAAATATAATGTCGTATCCATCAAAATATAAAAAGAAGTGGTAACTCCCGAAGACGTGGAAATGCTAGAAGACCTGATCCTGGCGGCGGTCAATGAAGGCGTGCGCAAGGCGCAGGAAATGGCCTCACAGGAAATGGCAAAAATTACCGGAGGGCTGGGGATTCCCGGATTAAGTTTCTAGGACAAATTTTATGAAAGCGTACGCGCAACCAATCAAAAAACTTATTGAAGAACTGGGCAAGCTTCCCGGCATCGGAGAAAAAACGGCCACCAGGCTGGCCAATTATATTTTACGCGCCACCGCGGATGACGTGAAAAAACTGGCGGAAAGCATCATCGAAGTAAAAAGAAAAATTAAATTTTGCAGCGTTTGCCTGAATCTCACGGAAACGGAAACCTGCCATATTTGCCATGATAAAAATCGGGATCATACGATAATTTGCGTGGTGCAGGAGCCGGACGCCATGGCGGCAATAGAAGAAAGCGGCTGCTTTCATGGAACATATCATGTACTGCATGGCGCGCTGGCGCCGCTGGACGGCATCGGCCCGGATAGCCTGCATCTTAACGAATTAATGAAGCGCATCGACAGCAAAACAGTCAAAGAAATAATAATAGCGACAAATCCTGATGTTCATGGAGAAGCAACTGCCTTGCTGATTATTAGAATGCTCAAAGGAAGAAATATAAAGGTAACGCGGATTGCCACCGGCGTGCCGCTGGGCGGCGACCTTAAATATATCGACAAAATGACTATATCCAAATCGCTCGAATTCAGGCGCGGCATGTAATGTTATGGATAAGACCAGGGAAATAGACAGCAAACTCATTACCGAAACAGTGAAGAAACTGTTTATCGAAGCCAACACAACCTTGGGCCAGGATGTAGTCTGCGCCCTTAAGGACGCGCTCACGCGGGAAGAATCTCCCCTGGGCAAACAGGTGCTCGAAAAAATAATTGATAACGCTGATATTGCCCGCCGCGAAAAAATGCCCATCTGCCAGGACACTGGCCTGGCGGTGCTGTTTATTGAAATCGGTCAGGATGTTCATATTGTCGGCGGTGATTTGCGCGCCGCGATCGAAGAAGGGGTGCGCCAGGCTTACCAGGATGGCTTTTTACGCAAATCCGTCTGTGATCCGCTGACTCGAAAAAACACACAGGATAACACGCCGGCTATAATCCATATTGATATCATACCCGGCGACCGGCTGAAAATAATTGCCATGCCCAAAGGCGGCGGCAGTGAAAACATGAGCGCGGCACAAATGCTCACACCGGCCGCAGGCAGCGAAGGCATTAAAAAATTTGTTATTGAAAGAGTAAAACAAGCCGGCGCCAATCCCTGCCCGCCCATTATTGTTGGAGTCGGCATCGGCGGTTCACTCGAAGAAGCGTGCGTCTTAGCCAAAAAAGCGTTGCTACGCTCTGTGGGGGAAGCTAATAACAATGATGAGCGCCTGGCAAAAATGGAAAAAGAACTGCTCGAAAGCATTAATAAACTGGGGATCGGCCCGGGCGGTCTGGGCGGTAGAATTTCCGCGCTAGCCGTGAACATTGAGATGCTACCCTGCCATATCGCCTCATTGCCCGTAGCTGTTAATATTCAGTGCCACGTGGCGCGGCATAAAGAAGAAATTATATAGGATAGCGGCTTGAACAAAAAAGAAAACATGGCTCGTCACATTGAGATTCCATTAAAGGCGGATGCCATTTCCTCTCTGCAGGCAGGAGATATGGTGCTTTTGAGCGGCGAGGTTTATACCGCGCGCGATGTCGCGCATCGGCGTCTTTATGAAGCGTTGAACAAAGGCGATAAGCTTCCATTTGATTTAAAAAAAGCAGTAATATTTTACGCGGCGCCCGCCCCGACTCCGCCCGGAAAAATTATCGGCTCTGTCGGCCCGACCACGAGTTACCGGATGGACGCTTTCACACCAAAATTAATTGAACACGGACTTAAAGGAATGGTCGGCAAGGGTAACCGTTCCCCCGAAGTAATTGCCGCCATAAAAAAACACGGCGCGGTGTATTTTGGCGCGATCGGCGGCATCGCGGCGCTTAGCTCGCAATGCGTGAAAAAAGCCGAACTTGTCGCCTATGAGGATCTTGGCCCGGAAGCGATTAGAAAATTAACCGTGGTTGATTTTCCTGTGATTGTCATCAATGATCCTGCCGGCAATGATTTATACGCTCAGGCGGAAAACAGGTGGCGCATCAATAATTAAAACGGTAAAAATTTATATTTTTAAAAAAAGTTGACATAAAAATCCAAATATAATAGAAAAACGCCTCACTTTACTTCGTGATAATTAATCCAGTAAGGGAGATTGTAATGATAGAAGTTAGATGGCACGGTCGGGGTGGCCAGGGAGCGGTGACTTCAGTGGAATTGCTGGCTGTTTCGGCAATAGCGGCGGGGAAATACGCTCAAGGATTCCCCAGTTTTGGGCCGGAAAGACGTGGCGCGCCGGTAGCCGCGTTCACAAGGATTGATGATAAAAAAATCAACAAAAGATCGGGTATTTACAAGCCTGATGTTGTGCTGGTGCTCGATGCCAGCCTTATAGGCCTGGTGAATGTAACGGAAGGTTTAAAACCCGAAGGGAAATTAATTGTCAATACCCACAAAACACCTGATGAAATCCGCAAACAATTGGGCTTTAAAGGCACATTAGCCACAGTCGACGGCACGGGAATTGCCCGTAAAGAAATGGGTGTTCCTATCGCCAACACGACGATGATCGGCGCTTTGCTGAAGGTAACGGGAATTATGGATCTGAACGCGATGAAAGATGCGGTTGAACATCGCTTTGGACGCATCGCACAAAAAAATATGGCAGCGATGAAACGCGCCTACGACGAAATACAAATCGAAAACTAAGAGGTATCAAAATATGGCATTAAAAACATGGAAGGAGCTTCCGGTCGGCTGTGTTGTTTCCGAACCGGGAAGCGCCAGTGAATATCACACCGGCAGTTGGCGCTCGCAGCGTCCCGTCTGGAATGACGCCAAATGCATCAAATGCGGTATCTGTTACGTGTTTTGCCCGGAAGGATGCGTACAGCAGGCCGAAGACGGATTGTTCAAGGCCAACCTGGACTATTGCAAGGGCTGCGGCATCTGCGCGCATGAATGCTGGCCCCGTGCAATCACAATGGTGGAGGAGGGCTAGGCATGGGTAAACGCGTTGGCTTGGAAGTAACAGTAGCGGTGGCGGAAGCTGTAGCGCTTTGCCGCATTGATATGGCGGGTGTTTATCCCATCACGCCGCAGTCGCACATCGCGGAACATCTCTCAACTCTGGTGGCGGATGGCGTGCTGGACGCGGAATTTGTGACAGTGGAATCAGAACATTCGGCAATGAGCGCGGTGATCGGCGCTTCTGCGACTGGCGCGCGCTCCTATACGGCAACGGCTTCTCAGGGGCTTTTGCTGATGAATGAACTTTTGCCCATCGCCTCGGCGATGCGCTTGCCAATTTGCATGGCGATTGCTAACCGCGCCGTCTCCGGACCGCTCAACATTTTAAACGATCACTCTGACATCATGCCGCAGCGCGACACCGGCTGGATAACGTTGTTTGTAGAAAACGGCCAGGAAGCGATAGATTTATCAATCCAGGCATTTAAAATTGCGGAGCATAAAGATGTAATGCTGCCGGTGTGCGTGAACATCGACGGTTTCCAATTAACCCATATGGTTGAGCCGGTGGAGCTACCGACGCAGGAGGAAGTGGACAAGTTCCTGCCACCTTTTACGCCGCATGCAACTCTGCATCCGGCCAAGCCGGTGACCATGGGCGCGTTTTCCATGTCTGATTATTTTGCGGAAATCATGAAGGCCAAGGACGAAGCCATCAAAAATTCCAAGAAAGTTATTTTGGAAGTTTGGGATGAATGGGGCAAGATGTTCGGCCGTAATTATAAAGCGGTGGAAACCTATCAGGCACAAGACGCGGAAATATTGATGCTGACCATGGGTTCGATGGGTGAAACGGCACAGGTGGCCATCGATGAATTGCGCGGCAAGGGAATCAAAGCGGGACTGGTAAAGCTCAGGCTGTGGCGTCCGTTTCCCTTTGAGGAGATAAGGGCGACGCTGAAAAACGCGAAAAAGCTGATCGTCACCGATCGCGCCTGTTCTTTTGGCGGCCCCGGTGGACCGGTATTTTCGGAAATCAAATCCGCCTTATACGCGGGAGACAATCACCCCGCAATGTATAATTTTATTTACGGACTGGGCGGACGTGATGTGCCGGTACAGGATTTTACCGGTATGTTTGAAAAAGTAATCGCGGATACAGACAACAAGGCCAAAGACACATATGAATTTTGGGGAGTGAGAGAATAATGAATCTTGTAGAAAATTTTGATTTATATGCCCCGCGGCTGATTAATAAAAAAGAATTGTTCTCCGCCGGTCACCGCGCCTGCTCGGGCTGCGCGGAAGTTCTGGCGGTGCGCCTCATGTGCAAAGCGCTCGGCGACAACACGGTTATCGCTTCCGCCACCGGGTGCATGGAAATAGTCTCCAGCATGTTCCCGACCACGGCCTGGGAAGTTCCCTGGATTCACGTGGCGTTTGAAAACGCGGCAGCCGTGGCCTCTGGCGTTGAGGCGGGCCTCAAGGCGCTGCGCAGAAAGGGTAAGATCGATGACCGCTATGTAAAGGTAGTTGGCATGGCAGGTGACGGCGGCACGATGGATATCGGCTTCCAGGCGCTTTCCGGCGCGATGGAAAGAGGCCATGACATGATTTACGTCTGCTTTGATAACGAAGCTTACATGAACACGGGCATTCAGCGCTCCAGCGGCACGCCGATGGGCGCGTCCACAACCACCGCTCCGGCGGGAAAGGTGAGCATCGGCCAGAAAACATGGAAGAAAAACATGCCGGAAATCATGGTCGCACATAATGTTCCCTACGTGGCTACAGCATGTCCGAGCTATCCGCTGGATTTTATCCGCAAAATCGAAAAGGCCAAAAGCATAAAAGGCCCTTCATATATCCACTGTTTTTCCGTTTGTCCCACCGGCTGGCGTTGTCCCTCGCATTTGGCCATCTCCATGGGGCGCCTCGCGGTAGAAACGGGCGCGTTTCCGCTCTTTGAAGTGGAAAGCGGGCATTATCGCCTGTCTCCGGATATGCCGAAAAAACTGCGGCCGATTCGTGATTACTTCAAGGCACAGGGTCGTTTCCGTCACCTGACGGATGAAGAAATCAACATGATTCAGGAAAAAGTAAACACGGAGCATAAAAAGATTACGGAAAAAGCCAAGTATTTGAAAACAGGCAATGAATAGCAATAACACCGAGGTGTATAAATAATGAGCAAAACCGATACTGTTGCAGCAAAAACAAAAGAAATCGTAAAAAAACACGGCGGCGATAAAAGCGCGCTGATTGCCGTACTGCAGGATATACAGGAAGCTTTCAATTACCTGCCCCAAGAAGGGCTAAAAGCGGCAGGTAAAGCGATGAATATTCCGCTCAGCCGCGTTTACGAAGTAGCCACGTTTTACAACGCTTTTAGCCTGAAGCCGCGCGGCGAGCATATTGTAAAAATCTGCATGGGCACCGCCTGCCATGTCCGCGGCGCTTCCGCCATCCAGGATAAAATGGAAAGAACGCTTAATATAAAACCGGGCGAAACAACCTCGGATAAAAAATTCTCGCTGGAAACGGTCAATTGCGTGGGCGCATGCGCCCTGGGGCCCGTGGTGGTGATCAACACCGAATATCACGGCCAGATGACCATGGCTAAAGTGGACAAAGTTATCGGCAAGCTCAAAGAGGGGGCGCAGCAATAATGAAAATATTAGATGATGCTTTGGCCTTGCGCCAAATTCAGGATAGTTTACGGAAAAATTACGACCCGACTAAAAAACTTGTGACCATATGCGCCGGCACGGGGTGCCGCGGTTATGGCTGCATTTCCGTTAAAGAAGAGCTGGAAGCGGAAATCAAAAAGCAAAATATGAATGTGGAAGTGCGCGCCACCGGCTGTTTCGGTTTTTGCGAAAAAGGCCCGCTGGTGGTCATTCATCCGGAAAAAATATTTTATCAGCAGGTCAAAGTAAAAGACGTGCCGGAAATAATTTCCAAAACCGTCGCCCATGGAGAAATCCTGGAAAAACTTCTCTATCGCGATCCGGACACCAAGGAAACTGTCTTGAAGGAAGAGGATGTCCCCTTCTACAAGAAACAACACCGCCTGGTCTTCGGCCAAAACGGCATGATTGATCCTTCCCGCCTGGATGATTATTTGGCTATCGACGGATATTCCGCGCTGGCCAAAGCGCTCACCGAAATGACGCCGGAAGATGTCATTAGTGAAGTGAAAAAGGCCGGGCTGCGCGGCCGGGGTGGCGGCGGCTTTCACGCCGGCGTCAAATGGGAAGGATGCCGCAAAGCGCACGGCTCACACAAATACGTTATCGGCAACGGCGATGAAGGAGACCCCGGCGCCTACATGGACCGCAGTCTCATGGAAGGCAACCCGCACAGCGTTATCGAAGGCATGATTATCGGCGCCTATGCAATAGGCGCGAACGAAGGTTATATTTATGTGCGCAACGAATATCCGCTGGCGGTTATGAACCTTTCTTTGGCCATCAACAGCGCCAAGGAGGCGGGCCTTTTGGGAAAAAAGATATTAGGCACGGATTTTTCCTTTGACATACATATAAATAAAGGCGGCGGCGCTTTTGTTTGCGGTGAGTCATCCGCCTTATTCGCCTCTATTGAAGGCCGCGCGGGAGAGCCGCGCGCCAAGTATATTCACGCCGTGGAAAAGGGACTCTGGGATAAACCCACAGTGCTTAACAACGTGGAAACATGGGCTAACGTGCCCGTGATTATAAATAAGGGAGCCGATTGGTATGCCTCGATCGGCACGGAAGGTTCCAAAGGGACGAAAATTTTCTCGCTGGTCGGCAAAATCAACAATACCGGTCTGATTGAAGTTCCGATGGGAATGACGCTGCGGGAAATCATCTATGGCATGGGCGGCGGCATTCCGGGCGGCCGTAAATTCAAAGCCGTGCAAACCGGCGGCCCTTCCGGCGGCTGCATTCCGGAAAGTCTTCTGGATCTGCCCGTTGATTTTGACAAACTTTATGAAGTTGGTTCCATGATGGGCTCCGGCGGCATGATTGTCATGGACGACAAATCCTGCATGGTGGACGTGGCCAAATATTTCCTCGCCTTTCTGCAGGAAGAATCCTGCGGGAAATGCGTTCC
>JBFYYA010000193.1:0-3036 GCA_041310245.1 Syntrophaceae bacterium
ACGGAAGGATTGCTTGGCGACAGTTACCTGAGCATTGATCCGGGAGGCTCGGGTGAACTGCTTGAAGATGGCGATGTAATAATTGAAACGCAGTCGCCGGTGGATATAATTGAGTTAATCAGCAAATATGCGTTTGGTGACGTGAAAAAATAAAAGCAGGAGGAAAAACCAGGAGGTTTAAATAATGAAAAAACAATTAGCGGGATTTATTATAACACTGATAATTTTTGTATTTATCTTTCCGGTATACGCGGAAGCCCCAATAAAAGTGGTAGAAACAAATGTTAATAAAGTTCTTGATGTATTGCGCGATCCGAAGCTAAAAGCCGCCTCGGCAAAAGAGGCAAAGACGCAGAAGCTGCGGGTTATTTATAAAGGAATGTTCAACGAGATGGAATTTTCCCGCAGAACGTTGGGACGAAACTGGAATCAATTTACTCCCGCGCAACGAAAAGAATTTGTTGATCTTTTCGAGCAGGTACTGGAAAAAGCTTATCTGGATAAGATCCTTTCCTATACCAACGAAAAAATCGAATTTTACAAAGAAATAATGCATTCGGAAAAACAGGCGGAGGTGCAGACAAAAGTTGTAACGTCTTCGCAGGAAATACCGATTTTTTACAGAATGATACTGGCGGACGGCAAGTGGAGAGTGTATGATGTTGTGGTAGAAAACGTCAGCCTTGTTCAAAACTACCGCACGCAGTTCAACGATATATTGGCTAAAAACAACCCGGAGCATTTGCTGGAAATTCTGCGCAAAAGGGTAAAGGAGCAATAAATAATAAATTGTTCGGGTCGCACAGTTACAGCGGCACTTAATATATTTTAAGGATTTTGCCTTATGAAATGTTATTGGGCTTTGATTTCAGTCTGCATTTTTCTTTTTATGGGATGCGCGCACACTTCTAATTCTTCCTCTTCCGCGGCGCCGCTCGCGGAGGAGTTTAAATTAAAAACAACGCTGGTATCTTCTGAAACAGACTCGGGCGATAAAAAAAGCGGCATTGATGAAGATTATTATAAAGATGATGAGTATGATGACGCAGCGGAAACCGAAAAAGCAAAAATAGCGGATCCCATTGAGCCGTTTAACAGAGCGATGTATCATTTCAATGACAAACTCTACTTCTGGGTGCTTAAACCGGTGGCGCAGGGGTATAAATTTGTAGTCCCGGAGCCCGGACGTATCAGCGTAAGAAATTTTTTTTCTAATCTCAAAACCCCCACACGATTTGTGAGTTGCCTGCTGCAGGCGGATTTCGTTGGCGCTGCCACGGAAGCGGGCCGTTTTACAATTAATACAATTTGGGGCATTGGCGGGTTGCTTGATCCTTCCGCCAGCCCCGAACTTAAACTGCAAAAGCAAAACAATGATCTGGGTCAGACCCTAGGATTTTACGGGGTAGGGCATGGTTTTTATATTGTCTGGCCGATACTTGGCCCATCGAGCCCGCGTGATTCAGTGGACATTGTCGGAGATTATTTTTTATATCCGGTTTCTTATCTCGAGCCTTTTTATGTGCCGCTTACTGTTCGCGCGTATGAAGAAGTAAACAACACTTCATTGCGCATTGGCGATTACGAATCATTAAAAGACGCGGCCATCGATCCCTATATCGCGATGCGTGACGCTTACGCGCAATACCGGCTAAACAAAATAAAACAAAGAAGGTTGATCTTTGAATCATTCTGGGGCGATCAGTCAAAATCAGCTGATGATCCACAAACGGTCGGAAATTAACAAAAGGGAGGAATTCTTACGAAAAAACATCTAATCTTAACCAGTTTATTTTTATTAATAATATTTACCGGCCAAGTTTTTGCAGGCGGACTATTCGGATCTCCGGAACCTGCCTCGAGAAGCGAGGGAGGACTGCATACTGCTGTCGGTTATTGGTTTGGCCAGACCAAATATGAAAAATCCGCCACCGTGCTGATGCGGCAAAACCAGATATATTCTGAAGCGGGTTACGGTTTTAATAGATACGCCGATATATACGTTCGTGTGGGCATGTCGGATTTTGAAATCAGCGACGTTTTTTGTTCCCGCAGCGCTACAACTTCCGCCAATCATGACGATTTCAAAGACAGGTGGAATTTTTTCGGCACCCTGGGGGCAAAAGGTTTTTATCCGATAAATTCAATTATCGGCGTGGGAGCTTTTGTGCAGGGCACTTATTACTTTGGAAAATTTTATGATGATGTTGCCGGGATCGAAAGCGGAACAGCATTTACCGCGGAGTTGAAGCTCAAAAATCTTTGGGATATTAGCGGCGGCTTTGGGCTGCAAATAACTGCTCCTTGGGGTGTAAAATTATACGCGGGTCCTTACGGTTATTATTCAGAAGTAGTTTTTTATCCAAAAACAATAGTTGCCGGCCTGCCGTTTATGTCGGGCAAAGGTAAACTTAAAAGTAAAGCAAACTGGGGAGGGTACGGAGGTTTTATAATACCTTTAGGCAAAGGGTTTAAAGTTAACGTGGAAGGGCAGTATTCCGATAAATTTTCCGCCGGAGCTGCCGTAACATATACATATTAGCTTAAAGAATTAAAGGATAGTTATGCAAAATTTACTTTTCATCTTAATGGTTGGGTTCGGTATTTTGAGTCTGATTTTTTTCATCTTAATGTTTGTGACTATTAAAAAAAGAAAAATTATCGGTTCGACAATCAGTTTGTTAGTCGCGCTTCTTTTTCTGGTGCTGGCCGCTTTGTCCGGAACAATTACCGTTGCGACAAAAGGCTATCTCGCCCTGACGCACGAAGAGACCGCGGCGATAGTTACAACTCAGCCTCTTGGAGATAAAGTATTCATAGCCAGTTTCGAATTTCCTGACGGACGTAAATCATCTTATCGCCTGGCGGGAGACGCCATATATGTTGACGCGCATATCCTTAAATGGAAACCGCTAGTTAATATACTTGGCCTGCACACGGCCTATGAATTGGACCGGGTGGCCGGACGCTTCATGGATATTGAGGAAGAAATAAAAAGACAGCGCAGTATCTATCTGCTTGCTGAAAAGAAACCGT
>JBFYYA010000194.1:0-7030 GCA_041310245.1 Syntrophaceae bacterium
TGTATTTGTACATGATTTGACCAAATATTTAATTTGCTTGACGCGTAAAAGGAACCTGCTAATATTCAAAAATTAACAAAGTCTTATAAAAAATAAGGGGAAATAAAATGACCAAGATGCACTATACGATCGAAGACAAAATCGCTTTAATTACTCTTGATGACGGAAAAATGAACGTCATGAATTGGGAATTTTTACAGGAACTCAACAATTGTCTTGACCGCACGTTAGCCGATAGAGCTTCTGTTCTGATTTTTACAGGACGGCAGGGAATATTTTCCGCCGGCCTGGACTTAAAACTTCTGCCCACGCTTTCCACTATTGAAGAACAACTTACGTTTCAAAAGACGTTCGCCTCCACCATGCTGCGGGTTTATATGCTTCCTGTTCCGACCATCGCGGCCTATACGGGACACTCTATCGCTGGCGGAGCCATTCTTTCTTACGCGTGCGACCGTTTCATTCTCGGCGACGGCCCCTATAAAATTCAAATCAATGAAGTGGCCAACAAAATGATACTGACAAGCTGGATTTCGCTCATCTGCCGTTCCTCTATTCCCCATCAATTCTGGAAAGAAGCCATGTTGCATGCGCGTGCATATTCGCCACGCGAGGCATTTGAGAAAGGTATCGTCGATGATCTGGTTGATGGGGAAAATAAAGTTATGGAAACGGCAAAAGAACTCGCGCGGGATCTTTTCCGGCTTCACGGACCTGCATACGCCTTTACCAAAAAACTCATACGCCAGGAAGAAGCCGACAAAGCGTTAAACGATTTGGAAAAAGAATTGCGCGAGTGGGGAAAATAAAAATTCTCCCCAAATATCGGTAAAACATTTTCCTTGTGAGCGATAAATCCGGAAAAACAACGCTGGTGGTGGAATGCGGAGGGATGCTCGTTGACAAACTCGCCCCGCATTCTAATTCCGGCTTAAGCAGAATCACGCGAAACGAGGCTGCCCTGCGGGCAAACCACGAAACAGGAATTGAATATGGCAACAAATTTATGAAAGAATGGAATTAGTCACTAGAATTCTAGTGTATCACCCTTTCAGCTTTCGCACGCAGGCAGGCGTCACACAGCCAGCTTGGAGCGGAAATCTTTCATGTGCGCTCGGTACTTTTCCACTTCATCGGCAGTCATATCATCGGGGAACCTCAGTTCCACCTGCGTCATGGCATCGACCAGCGTGTTGGAATGCGGCGCGATATTCAGAATACCCACCTTGCTGCCGTGATCCAGCTTAATCTTCCCCAGCATAAAATCCGTGACAAACTTGGACTTTTTCGTGAGAATGTTTTTCCATTCCATTGGTGTTGCCGAAAGAATAAAGTCGCCGACTTTTTTGGCGTTCTCAGCGCTGATAAATTCAACTCTGGCCATCTTGCCGGATTCGAGCGCTGCTCCGAACAAGATATCCTGATCGATTCCCCATTTAGGTTCAGCCAAAACTTTGAAATAAACCGTCGAGGTAAGTTTTTTAAGCGCTTTTTCAAACTTCGGGTTATCCCTGTATGCCTGTGCAAAAGCCTCCAGCCATTCCGGTGTGCAATAAGGTACGGACATCGATTAAACCTCCCTTTCTAATTTTTTGGCATCAGCCAATTGTTACGCTTTTTTGCCGAGAATATCTTTAAATTCTTCACGAAGCTCCTTTTTCCAGAGCTTTCCCGTTACCGTCATGGGCAAATCGTCCTTAAATACGACAACTTTCGGGACTTCGTAATGAGCAAGTTTTTCCTTGCACAGATCAATAATCTCCTCCGCGGTAATTTTTCCGGCAAATTCCTCTTTCGCCCGGACAATCGCGACAACGCGCTCACTTCCCTCCTTCTCTGGATCGGGAACACCGATTGTAACCACCATCTGGACGCCGGGGTGGCGGAAAATCACCTCATCCACTTTGGTTGAATAAACTTTCAGCCCGGAAACATTAATCATATCTTTGATGCGGTCAGTCACATAGAAAAACCCTTCGTTGTCCATGTAACCGAGATCGCCGGTGTGAAACCAACCGTCTTCGGAGAGTCCCGACGCGTCAGGCCAGTACCCTTTCATGACCTGCGGCCCGCGAATCATGATTTCACCTGTTTCCCCGAAAGGAACATCCTCGCCTGTTGTCGGATCCGCAACGCGAAAATCCGTATCCGGCACGGGAACACCAAGCCCGCGTCTTTCCTTGGACATAAAGCCGGTGATCTTGGAAAAAGCGGAAGGATTAAGGGTCGCAATGGGCGCCGTTTCCGTCAAACCGTAACCCTCGGCGATGGGATTGCCCATGTCCTTCATAACCGCTTCACGGACTGATTCCGGAAGAGGCGCCGAACCTGAAAAGAACAAGCAGTTTACCCGGCCTATTTTGTAATTACCGATGCGCATGAGCTGCGTGGGAATAGTGGGAATGAGAAACGGACGATGCTCTCTGATTGTATTCACGATGTTTTCTATATCGCGCGGATCGGGAGCAATGATTGCCCGCAGACTCCAGTGAGCGGCCTGGTGCACAATAGCGTGCCCGTAAGAATGAAAGAGAGGTATCGTAATGAAGACCGAGGATTTTCCGATTATCGCTCTGGACAATGGATCCATCATCCAGGCCAGGCCATGTATGAGATTCGCGTACCTGTTGAAGTGGGTAATCATGACCCCTTTGGGCAGTCCCGTGGCTCCACCCGTGAACGAAAGCTCACAGAGGTCATTGAGCGGATCTATTTCCACCGCTACCGCCTTGCCCATGTTTTCTTCAATCAGTTTTTTAAATTCCGTAACACCCGCCGGAAGAGACGTATTCTTTATCTCTTCTGAGCCGAAATCCGGAACGATAATAATATTTTCCAGCGCTGTTTGTGTTTTCAGCGCCATTAACCTCTGCAAATCAGCTTCACAGCAGACGATGGCCCGGGCGCCGGACTGTGTCAGTTCATGTATAAGCCCCTCGTCCGTTCTCGCCGTGCTGGTGGGAACCGTGGCGGCACCGGATTTAATGACCCCCCAATCACCGATGACAAATTCAATACAATTTGGCAGAAAAAGGCAGACCCGATCGCCCCGCTTTATGCCCATGCCGACCAGGGCAGAGGCAAAGGCATCTGCCTGCTGTTTGAGCTCTTTGTACGACATTGTCTTTTCATCGAGCTGCACTGCGGTTTTCCTGCCGTTTTCTTCCGCGGCTTTATCCAGGACTTTCCCCAGCGGCTCAACAGGATAAGGTTCACAACTGGCCTTCAGTTTGTAAGGCCCCAGCTTGTAGCTTTTCAGCCAAGGTTTGTCAGAATAGTTCACTGCACGTCTCCTTTAATCATTGCATCTTTTTCACATCTTCTATCAGCTCATCCAAACCGAGCTCTTTTAGTTTGGCTAGTGTTGGTATGCCGGTGGCTAAATCCCAGCCACGGTAGTTATAGTAAGCATCCTTGAGCATTTCCAGCGTTTCTGTATCTAACACCATTCCTTCGGCGGGGCCTTCCGGCAGAGGTTCTTTCATGAGTCTGTCCGGAAGTGTATCGTCTTTTCTTCTTATGCCCTCCCGGTTGCAGTATACCCGGCCCAGGTTGTAAATCCTCTCGCCACATTTTCTGAAATCATCAACGCTGAAATCAGTCCATCCCGTACCGCTTCTGATCAGATCAACAAGATCCTCCGCTTTAAGGAGAGCGCCCATAAATTTGCACCCTCCCAGCGCGTCCAGAGAAGTCAGGGCATCCTCCATGTCCATAAGTATTTTAGCTTCCTGTGGCTTGGCGTTAAACGGATCTTCTATGCTGCTTTCTTCGACAATCAGTATCGGCGCGTCGATAAAAGTGGGGGCCTCGATAAATCCCGTGATGTGATCACCACCGCGGTTTGCCGTTACATATCCTAAACCGCATATTTTCGCGGCGCGCGGATCATAAGCGGGGAGCTCCAAACCCTTCACGTTCATGGCAAAGGCGGATGAGCCGCCGCCGAGTTTTTCCGCCATAACTTTTGTTCCTTCCGCCAGCAAGTCGCCAATTCCTTCCCTTTTAGCGATTTTTTCCACAAGATCGACAATTATATCAACATCTCCGAATTTAATATCGATGCCGCCGGTCATCTCTTTGGTCAGAATGCCTTTTTGGAAACATTCCATGGCAAAGGCAATGCATGATCCCGCAGAAATTGTATCGAGGCCGTATTCGTTACACAGGTAGTTGGCCATGGTGACCGCGTTCATATCCGCTATGCCGCAACAGGCGCCGAACATATTGGTTGTTTCATATTCCGGCCCCTCGCCGCTCCTTCCCGCCCACTTGCCTTCCTTAATCGCCGTGCCACGGCCGCAGGCGATGGGACAACCGAAACACGCCAATTCTTTAACCAGCACTTTTTCCGTCATGGCCTGACCGTTCATCTCCTCAATCTGGTCGAAGACGCCTTTTTGCCAGTTCAGGGTGGGATATCCGCCCCGCGCGTTAACCATATCAGCAACCAGATTGGTCCCGAAAGCCTCGAATCCAACCTTGAGCACAGACTCATTGAGATAGCCAATCTGCTTTTTAGAAATCTTCTTGAACTCCTCCGAGTCATGGAGTTCAATCTTTGTTTTACCGGAACAAACAACAGCCTTGAGTTTTTTGGAGCCCATCACCGCTCCCAAACCGCAACGCCCTACGGCGCGATGGCTGTTATTCATGATGGCCGAGTATCTTACAAGGTTTTCTCCTGCCTGGCCGATAGAGGCGGTAATGGGTTTTGGAACCGCGCCTTTCTGAATAATGTCCTCCGTTTCATTGACGCTTTTTCCCCACAGATGCCCCGCGTCTTTGAGCGTTGCTTTGCCGTCAGCGATTTCCAGGTACACCGGTTTTGGCGAAACTCCTTCGATAATGATTCCGTCATAACCGCTTCTTTTGAGCATAGGACCGAAGTTTCCGCCGGAGTTTCCATGCCCCCATATCCCGGTCAGGGGCGACTTGGCGACAACGGAATAACGGGCGGCGCTGGCCGATGTTGTCCCCGTAAGCGGCCCGGTCATGAAAATAAGTTTATTATCTGCCCCCAAGGGATCCACGCCGGCAGGGACTTCTTCATATAGGTAACTCGTGGCAATCCCCACACCGCCGAGATATTTACGCATTTTGTCTTCCGGGATGCGCTCTTCGGATATTGATCCTTTGGTCAGGTTAACCCTCAATATCTTTCCCATAAAACCATTTCCCATAATTCCTCCTGCAAATGACTGCTAAGTTCTTTTATAAAGGGGATTGCCCCTCATGCAATTTATTATTACTTCTTAAGCTATTGGCTGATGCTTCGATTTCTTCAGCAAATAATCCTTCACGCCCCATGCTTCTTCCGCTTTCAGGTGCCTGATCTTGCCGCTTTTTGGCTGGATATAAGACATTGCTCTTTCGGCAAACGCCAAAATAGACAATGCGGGATTTACGCCAAGATTTTCGGGCATTTGTGAGGCATCACAAACCAGCATATTATGATATCCTTTAATCCGGTTTTCTTCATCAATAACCCCGTTGTCAGGCGCCTGCCCGATCGTGCAGCCGCCCATGATGTGCGCGGTAATCGGCGCATCCATCCAATTCTCTGTTGTGATATTAGCGGGGGTGCCGTCCATTCGCTTGGCCAAGCGCCTTGCAAAGTCGTAGCCGATGGGAATCCAGGTTGGATTTTTTTTCTCCGTTCCGTACGATGAAGTCAGCGTCCTGGAAAAAGGCCACAGGAACCTTCGTTTTCTCTGAATGATAATATAATTATCAAGGGTCTGCATGATGAGAAGAATAATGGAACGCTGGGCAAATCCTATGGGATTACATACCCGCAGAAAAGTGATCGGATGAAAAAGGGCGTTAAAAAACGCTTTAATCTGCCGCGGTATCTTGCCGCCGCCTTCCGTCATGATTCCCGTGAGCAATCCCATAAAATCATGGCCTTTGCCGTAACGCACCGGTTCAATGTGGGTATTCTCATCGGGATGAACGCTTGAGGTAATGGCAACACCCTTGCTGAAATCCGCGTCTTTGGACTTCGCTTTCACGCCGATTATTGATTCACTGTTGGTGCGGGAGAACTGCCCGATATGATCGGAAATCAGCGGCAGGTGCCCGTTCTGTTTCAATTTCATCAAAAGAGACAACGTGCCGATAACGCCGGCGCCAAGAACAATCCCTTTAGTTTTGAACGTCTTCCCGCCTAGTCGACCCAGCAATCCCGTTGTTTTTTTTGATTTGACGATATATCCCTGGTCGCCATTGGGCGACAGCGGAATAATGTCATAGACTTTTTGCTCGGCAAAAATTTGCGCCCCGAATTTTTCGGCAAAATAAAGATAGTTTTTATCCAGAGAGTTCTTAGCGTTTTTTTTGCATCCTGTCATGCACTCGCCGCATAGTTCGCAGCCGACGCGGTCCGGCCCCTCGCCAAAGAAATACGGGTCCTCCTCAGGCATTTTTTCTTTGCCATAAAAGACAGCGACATCCGTTGTCGTAAAGGTGTGCCCCCGGCCGATTTCCGCGGCCGTTTCTTTTAAAAGCTGATCCTGGGGGGTGGCAACAGGATTAGGCACAACCCCGACCATTTTTTTCGCGATATCATAAAAAGGCAGCAGTTCCTCTTTCCCTCCCAGCCGCTTGATGGTTTCACGCTCAAAAAATACCGGCGGAGGAGTATACATCGTGTTGGCATAGTTAAGGCTTCCTCCACCCACCCCGGCGCCTGCCAATATAAACACATCTCTCAAAAGGTGCATTCTTTGTATGCCATAGCAGCCAACGGTGGGAAGCCACATAAACTTTTTAACGTTCCAGTTGCTTTTGGGAAATTCATCGGCATGCCACCTCTTTCCGGATTCGATAACGCCTACTTTGTATCCTTTCTGGGAAAGACGCATTGCGGCAACGCTGCCGCCAAAACCGGATCCGATAACAACATAATCAAAATCAAAATCGCTTTGGCTTAAATTTGTACTCATTGGGGGTCCTCCTCATAATTACGCAATTGTCTCTTTTGCAATTTTTAGGGATGGGTGATAATTACTCAAACGTGACAACTTCC
>JBFYYA010000195.1:0-5904 GCA_041310245.1 Syntrophaceae bacterium
TTTTATTTTCCCATTTTCCAAAG
The DNA here is from genome assembly GCA_041310245.1 of Syntrophaceae bacterium. Taxonomy (GTDB): domain Bacteria; phylum Desulfobacterota; class Syntrophia; order Syntrophales; family Smithellaceae; genus UBA4810. The sequence goes on from JBFYYA010000195.1 coordinate 24, forward strand.
CACTCTGGGCGGGCAAATCGGCGCTTTGGCGTTTTTTATATTTTAATAAAGTATAAATACTAAATTCAGGAGCAGGCAGATGAAAAAATCTTATATTCTGGCCCTTGACCAGGGCACGACAAGCTCAAGAGCAATTCTTTATGATTATGAAGGCAAGGTAGTAAAAGTCGCCCAAAAGGAATTTACGCAAATTTACCCACGCGCCGGCTGGGTCGAGCATGACCCGATGGAAATCTGGGGCTCGCAAAGCGGCGTGGCCAGCGAACTTCTGGCGACCACCGGCATTGCTGCCGAAGAGATAGCGGCCATCGGCATTACCAATCAGCGTGAAACAACTATCGTGTGGGATAAAAAAACCGGTAAGCCTATTTACAACGCCATTGTCTGGCAATGCCGCCGCACTTCGGAAATCTGCGATAAATTAAAGGCCAAAGGCATGGAACCCCTGGTTCGCGAAAACACCGGGCTGGTGATCGACGCGTATTTTTCCGGCACAAAAGTAAAATGGATACTGGATAATGTGGAAGGCGCCAGAGAGAGCGCCAAAAAAGGCGAGCTGCTCTTCGGCAATGTCGATTCCTGGCTTATCTGGAATTTAACCAAAGGCAAAGTGCATGTCACGGATTACAGCAACGCCTCGCGCACAATGCTTTATAACATCAAGGAACTGAAGTGGGATGAACAGATTTTAAAAGAACTGGATATCCCCGCCTCCATGCTACCCCAGGTAAAACCCTCAAGCTGTGTTTACGGCGTCACCGACGCGAAAATATTCGGCGGAGAGATTCCCATAGCCGGTGTGGCGGGCGACCAGCAGGCGGCTCTTTTCGGCCAGGCCTGTTATTCTCCCGGCATGGTTAAAAATACTTACGGCACCGGATGTTTTATGCTCATGCTCACCGGCGAGCGGCTGGTGCATTCGGCAAACGGACTTCTGACCACCATCGCCTGGGGCGTGAACGACAAAGTTGAATACGCGCTGGAAGGAAGCATTTTTATCGCCGGCGCCGCCGTGCAGTGGCTGCGCGACAGCCTGAAAATTGTTTATGATGCTAAAGACAGCGAATACTTTGCCACGCAAGTGGAAGATTCATTAGGCGTCTACGTAGTGCCCGCTTTTGTGGGATTGGGTGCGCCTTACTGGGATATGTACGCCCGCGGCACCATTTTGGGTCTGACGCGAGGCTCAAACAGAAACCATATTATCCGCGCCACGCTGGAATCTATTGCCTATCAGACCCGCGATGTCCTGGAACTGATGCGTAACGAATGCGGCCTTGAGCTGGGCGAGCTGCGCGTGGACGGCGGGGCGTGCGCCAATAATTTTCTGATGCAATTCCAGGCCGACATTCTTGGTGTTCCCGTGGAGCGGCCGGAGATCATTGAAACAACGGCGTTGGGCGCCGCGTATCTGGCAGGCCTGGCGGTCGGTTTTTGGAGGGATCAATCCATGATTACCGAGCGGCGAAAAGTCGATAGAAAATTTTTACCGGAAATGAGCGCCGACAAAAGAGAAAAACTTTACAAAGGATGGAAGAAAGCTGTCCAGCGCGCGATGCTCTGGGACAAGGATGAATAATGATTAAAACTGATGTGATCATCATCGGCGGCGGCGCCACCGGCTGCGGCATCGCGCGTGATCTGGCGTTGCGCGGAATTCCGCACTGCCTGATAGAAAAAGGCGATTTCGCCGCGGGAGCCACCGGCGCCTGCCATGGCCTTTTACACAGCGGCGGACGTTATGTTGTTACCGACCCGCATTCCGCCAAGGAATGTTACGATGAAAATATTATTTTAAGAAGAATCGGCGAAAAATGCGTGGAACAGACGGGCGGCCTTTTCGTGCGTCTGCCCGGCGATTCCAAACTCTACCGTGACCGCTTCCTCAAAAGCTGTGAAAAAATCGGCATACCCGCCGAGATAATTTCTTCCACCAAGGCGCTGGATCTGGTGCCTAACCTCAGCCCGGATATCGAAGAAGCGGTAAAGGTTCCGGATTGCTCGATTGACCCTTTCCGCCTGTGCATGCTCAACATAATTTCCTCGCAGAAAAGAAACGGAATAATTTTCATCCGCCACAAGGTAACAGAAATAATAAAGGAACACGGCCGCTGCGTGGGTGTGAAAGCCGCTGATCAGGTATCCGGAGAACTAAGAGAACTCCACGGCAACGTCATTATCAACGCTACTGGCGCCTGGTCTCATCTTGTAGCGCAATTGGCGGGAAACGAAGTGCCGCTCACTCTTTCCAAAGGCAGCCTGGTAATCACCAATCATCGTCTCACAAATATGGTCATCAACAGAATGCGCCCCTCGGCGGATGGTGATATTATTGTTCCTAACGAAGCCGTTTGTCTGGCCGGAACAACATCGCTCGCGGTGGAAGACCCGGATAAAATCCGCATCGAATCACAGGAAGTCGATACCATTATCAGCGAAGCGGGAAGAATGATTCCGCACTTCAACGACACGCGCATTATCCGCGCTTTTTCCGGCGTCCGCCCCTTGCTAAAATCGCCAAAAACCGACAGCCGTGAAATCACGCGCGGCTTCCAGATTATTAACCACGGCGACAACATGTACAGCATTGTCGGCGGAAAGCTTACCACCTTCCGTCTGATGGCGGAAAAAATGGTTGATGTTGTCATGGATTATTTCAAGCTGAAAAAACCGTGTGAAACGGCGGATATTCCCCTTGAAGGACAAGAGGAACTCAGCGGTTATCCCCTGGCCAAAAGATTAGCGGATATGAAAAATATTGTCTGCGAATGCGAACTGGTCTCGCGCGCCGAAGTGGAAAGAATTATCAAACAGACCGGCACCCGCTACGTCGGTGATATCTCGCACCGCACGCGCCTGGGTATGGGCCCTTGCCAGGGCGGCTTTTGCACTTTCCGCGCTCTGGGAATAATGCATGAAAAAAGCATCATCTCGCCGGAACAATCGATGAACGCTTTGCGTGATTTTCTTCAGCGGCGTTTCCGCGGTATCAGATTCTGTCTTTGGGGCGACCAGCTGCGCGAAGAACAGCTGGTGGAATACATTTACATGGGCATACTGGCGTTGGAGAAGAAATAGTGGGCTTAATTCAGCACGATGTTATTATTATCGGCGCGGGCGTAGCGGGACTTACGGCGGGAAGCATTCTGGCGGAAAAAGGTTACAATGTGGCATTAGTCGCCAAGGGAGAACCTACCGCTTGTCTTTCCACAGGCTGTATTGACATTTGTTCTCTCGACCACGACCCGCTCCACGGCGTGAGCCATCTCCCCGACGAACACCCTTATCATCTTGTTTCGCGCGCCGTGATACTCGAATCGATTGAAAAATTCAAAGAATCGATGGCACAGATGGGATTTCCTTATACGGGTTCACCGGAGAGCAACCGCTATGTTCTTTCCGCCCTGGGAACTTTCAAGACAACATGCCTCGTGCCTTCCACCATGGCCGCCGCGCCACAGGATGAAAAAAATGATCTGCACATAATAACTTTTTCCGGCTTGAAAGATTTTTATCCCAGTTACATAACCGCTAGGCGCAAGAACGCTTCTTTTTCCACATATGACGCGAGCGCATCCACCACCATGGGGCTGGCGGCAAATTTTGAGCGGGAAGATTTTCTGGAGAAATTTCTTTCATGGCTGGAAAAATTGAATATAAAAGAAGAAAATATCGCCTTTCCCGCCGTGTTAGGACTGGAATCGGCGGCCACGATTACAAAAAAAATAGAAGAGCGGCTGAGGCGTAAGGTATTTGAAATTCCCACCATTCCGCCTTCCATGCCCGGCCGCAGGCTTTTCAACGCGCTGAAAGATTATTTCCGCAAAAAAGGCGGCATGATTTACTGGAGCTGGCCGGTAAGCGGCGTGGAGAAAACAAAAAAAATAATCGAGGCGGTTACAACTCCTTCGGAAGGACGCCCCAAAAGCCTCAACGCGAAAGCTTTTATTCTAGCTTCCGGTTCTTTTGTCGGCGGCGGCCTGACGGCGCGGCGCGATACTATCGTGGAAAATATTTTCAACCTGCCTGTCTTCGTTCCCGGGCAAAGAGACAACTGGTTTGACAGCGATTATTTTTCTTTGAATCACGGCATCGGCAAGGCCGGAATAATCGTCGATTCGTCTTTCCGCCCGAAAGAAGCGGATTGGGAAAACATTTTTGTTTGCGGCGGCATTCTCGCGCACACGGATGTTTTGAAAAACGGCTGCGGACACGGCATGGCACTGGCCACCGGGCACGCTGCGGCGGCTTCCTGCATGGGGTATATAAAATGATTGATTTTGAGCACTGCATACGCTGCACGATTTGCGTGGAAAACTGCCCCGTGTTCCGCGTTAACGCTGATTTCCCCGGCCCGAAGCAGGCGGGGCCGGACGCGCAGCGATTTCGTATGGAAAAAGAAAAATCCGTGGATAAGTGGGTGCTTTTGTGCAGTCAGTGCAAGCGCTGTAATATGGCCTGCCCGTGCGGCGTTGATCCGGCGGAAATTATCCTGCAGGCGCAGCAAAGATACGGCCTGCAGCATCCCCGCACTCTGGCCCATCTGCTTTTCGCCAACAATTATTATTTAAGCGCGTTGGGATCGCTTACGGCTCCCGTGGCCAACAAAGTGGCAAGCACCAAAATCGGCAAGAAAATATTTCACGCCATGGGCATCACCACCTATATTCCTTTTCCCAAATTCAGCTTTAAAACGATGAAGAACGAAAAGAAAAGGAAAAGCAAAGCCGTAAAAAAAGTGGCTTTTTTCTACGGCTGTTTCATCAATTTCTATCGGCCGGATATCGGCAGAAAAATAATCCGGCTTTTGGAATCATTTGACATTGATGTTGTTCTGCCGGAGCAATGGTGCTGCGGCCTGCCCGCACTGGGCAACGGCAATCTGTCCATCGCGCGTTACTTCGCTCAGAAAAACGCCGCGTCTCTATCCAATTACATCGACGCGGGTTATGACGTGGTTTACACCTGCACTTCCTGCGGTTTGTGCCTGCTGCATGACTATCCCGGCATCCTGGAGATATCGCAGGCGAAAAAAATTACCGAAAACACCTATGATCTGCATGAATATATCATTGGACTGATTGATGACGGATATATTGAACCGCAATTCACTAAAGTAAAGCGTAAAATTGCTTATCACATTCCCTGCCACCTGCGCGCGCTGGGCATCGGTTATCCCGCGGCGAAAATCATGGCGATGATTCCGGGCATGGAATGCGAAATATTTGACGACACCTGCTGCGGGCTCAACGGCAGTTACGGATTTAAAAAAACAAACGAAGCAACCGCGGTGCAATTGGGCACGCGCGCTGTTTCCCTGATTAAAAAAACCGGCGCGGAAAATATCATGGCCGACTGCGGTTCCTGTCGCATGCAGTTAGGCGGCCTTTCCGGCCTGGAAGCGCTGGATCCGGCGGAAATTATCTGCGAATCATTGGGCATTACCGACGAAAAATAAATTTTTGCCCGCCTGATTCGTTTTGCCCACTCGTCATTGCGAACGTATTGAAGCAATCTCAAGAGCTCTTATCATTTGCCGTCAGTCTTTTGCCTTTTTCCTATTTATTCCAAATCCTTTTTCATCCGGTCGAATTCTTCTTTTGTAATTTCACCCTTGGCGTATCTTTTTTTCAGAATGTTCAGGGGCGTTTCCTGAACATCGCCGCTTATATTTTTATTCTTCACGGTCTGTACGATAAAATAAATCACCACGCCAAGAAGAATCAGAAATATTATCCACATAAACATTCCTCCGTAACCAAATCCATAATTCATCATCGGGCCGTCGCCCCAGCGGTGCATCGGTCCATAGGGACCGCAGGAAACGACCAATATCGTCAGCAACAAAAAAACTGCAAATATAGATGCTTTTTTCATCACT
>JBFYYA010000196.1:0-3442 GCA_041310245.1 Syntrophaceae bacterium
AAATAAACCCGCTGCCGCCGCTTATCTGCCTTTGCACTTGCGCTCCGCATTCCGGACAAACACTAACCGGTTCATCTTTCATGCTTTGCTGCTTTTCGAAATTTAGACCACAGCCGGTACATTTATATTCATAAGTAGGCATGATTTACACTCCCTTGGGACTTATAAATTTCTTTTATCTTTCTCAAACATTCATTTTTCGATTGGCCGCGACCGCGGTCAGCACCCGCTTGTGCCTCACGTGAAACCACCGCCGGAAGTTCCAGCAGATAAAGAAGACTTGGAGGCAAATAGAGAAAGTAATTTTTTTGTATTTTTTCCGCCGCAATTGGGGCAGACTTGTTTTTTGTCAGCCTCTGAAATTGAGATAAGCTTTTCAAAGCGCTTACCGCACTTTCCACATTGATACTCGTAAAAAGGCATTTTTATACATTCCCCTTATTTTTGATAGTCATTTATTTTAACCGCAAGTTGCTCAAAAAGGTTTCTATATTCAGGCAAAGCATCCACCATCAAGATTCCCCGGGAATAGGCCTCAGCGATTTTGCGGTCGTCGGGAATTTCCAGTAAAATCGGTATATTTTCTTTTTGGCAAAAATCGTGCACGCGGTCATCTCCGCTGCCCATCCGGTTAACAATAACACCAAAAGAAAGTTTGAGTTCTCTTACCATATCCACCGCCAGCGTAAGATCATGCAAACCGAAAGGAGTAGGTTCCGTTACCAGCAAAACCATATCTGAATCGCGAATAGCGGCAATAACCGGACACGAAGTTCCGGGCGGCGCGTCAAGTATCGCCACAGTATTTTTAGGCAAGCGGTCTTTGACCGCCCTGATCAAAGGCGGCGCCATTGCCACGCCAACATCAAGCTTTCCGGTAATCAACGTGATATTCTCGTCGTGCGATGTTTCGACAACACCAATTCGCCGCTCCTGTTCAACGATTGCGCCGACAGGACACACCTTGGCACATCCTCCGCAAGCGTGACACATTTCAGGGAAAATCAGCGGCAGCGTTCCGAAAGTAACGATCGCCGAAAATTCGCAAATTTTCGCGCATTCACCGCAGGAATCGCATAATTCCTCATTAACCCAAGGCACTAGAACAGACACAATTTCCTCGTTCAGAGTGTCTTTTTTTAGAAACAAATGAGCGTTCGGTTCCTCTACGTCGCAGTCGGCCAGCACGACTTGGGCTTTAAAAACGCGCGCCAGATTGACGCTGACCGTTGTCTTGCCTGTACCGCCTTTTCCGGAAGCCACGGAAATTCTCATGGAGCATCTCCCTTATCTTTTATCCAGAGTAGCGGGAAAACGATGTCGCTGGTACAGCACGGAACCCACACAGCCAGAAACAAAAACAATGACACTAGTATCCACGTCGCGACATCAAGCCCAGTGCCTAAGGCCATGATCATATGAAATAAAGAAGCCCAGGTGCTCAAAAGGACATGGCCGGCATGTGAAACTTTAGTCCGTGGCAGAAAATATCCTGCCGCGATACCCGCCAAAGCCAATGGATTTACCAGCCACCATTTTTCTATAAAACCTAGATGAACTCCCCGATGAGGTAAATCAAGCAACCACTCTCCTACGTAAGGAATCAGAGAATCACTGAGCGTGGCAATACCTACCGCGCCCAAATAGCCGATAATGATTGTACGCACGGCACCGCCTTCTCCATGAATTCTGTACATGGCAGTCGTGACCAATGCGCTCAAGAAAACATGCAGCGGGTGCGTCAGCCAAAATAAAGTGGCGGAAATATCCTTGGATATCTGAAAATGCACAAAAACAGCCATAATCACAATTCCCGTTACTGTTCCAAAAGTGGTAAAGGGCGCGTGATGTCTGAGTTCGCTGGCGATAATTCCAGGTTTCATTTCCGGGTATCCAATCCTTTCCTTGTATAAAAATTTACTTATTTGGCTTCAGTCTGCTTGCCACATATGTTCCTACTGGCAATCCCGCGTGAGCACTAATTATCGGGCATTTTATCTTCAAAATAAAAAAAATGTTTTTCCCAACGTCGCTTAAAGTCTCATAATTACCCTGGCCTTTGGAGATAACAATGTCGGCAGTTTCAAAACGCCGCCGAAATTCCAGACCACAGTCTTCCAGTATAGTGCCTGGCGCATCGGAACCATTATCGATAATTTCCGCGATTTCCCCAATACCCGCTAATTCCGCATCTTCACGCGTCGCGTCATTGATGACCGGCGCGCCGCGAACAGCGAGAGTCACACGCTCAGCCGGAAGCTGTTCAATAAGGAGACGGTCAAAAAATATCTCTCCGGCATTATCAGCAAGGTAAAGTATTTTCTTCGCCTCAGCCACCGCATTTTTAAAGGCGTTCAGATCACCGAAAAGTTGCTGCTTGTCCGCGTTTTGCATTTCAATATAAATATCTTCGCTACTGATACCATTTTTAGCTCCCAAATCAATCACGTTTCCCATGATGGCATAACGCAGCGCCATGAACAGTGGTTCATTCGAAACTCGCAGACGCGACTTGATCGGGGCGACAAGTTCACTGGCCAAATTATTATGGTCTTCCTTGGCTGGCTTGTAAGGATCATTTACCCCTGTTACTTCGCGCAATTTTCTGTGTAAAAGCTGCGCCACAGCCGGAGGGGAAAGCTCAATATTGAGCTCGCTTATCCACTTTAAACAATCACGCATCAAACGCTCATGTTCGGCAGCGTTGTCCGTTATCATTTTTAGCGCATCCAAAGATTGCCGAACAAAACAGGGGATGCACTCCAAAGATGTTTTCATCTTGTGTAATCCCTCTTTCCGCGCTTGCGCGCGGCGGTTTCTTCCACTTCATCCTGCCAGCCGCTTTTTGTGACATCGTGCAGGTCAAACTTCGACGTGTAAGGTTTAATATCCAGAAGCGGCGTGCCATCGATAATATCAACATCCTCTACATGCAAAATATTTCCTTCACGTTTCAGCAATTTCACAATACTCAGGCCGATGGCGTTGGGACGGCAGGGAGCTCTTGTGGCAAACACGCCTCGCTCCACATCCTGCAAAAAGGGCTTCACCAACAGCTTCGCCGGAGGCGCCTGATGAAAATGATACAGGAGATAGATATGCGAAAACCCATCCAGGTCTCTCAACCCATCGGCAAATTCCGCAAATACTTTCACCTGTCCTTTACAGCCTTTGGCATAGACCGGCTGAATCGGAGTTTTTTCCGCAATCATATGCTCACTGCGGATAACACCTATCGGCCGGTAAATAATTGGCCTGCTGATCATACCCAGTGCCCATCCACATCAGCTGACGCTGCTTCGGCAAGCTTTCCCGCGCGATATTGCTCCAACGCCTCGCCTACAGTAGAAGCAGAGGCATTGTATATCTTAATATTCGCCTGCTTAAGCACGCGAAAAGCTTTTGGCCCGCAATGCCCCGTGATAAGCGCCCCAACACCCAA
>JBFYYA010000197.1:0-4871 GCA_041310245.1 Syntrophaceae bacterium
ATGCAGTTTTAATTTCAGCAAGATCGATACCCGGCGGCGTGGCGTTCATCAAAATTAGAAAGCTGTCTTTAAGGATTCCCCAGCCGCTGTAGATGATTATCGCGACAATGAGCCAGGAAAGAACCGGATCCAGCCAATACCACGGCTTGAAAAGCCATATGATACCCAGCGCGACGACAGCCAGCGACGTGGCGGCATCAGCCAGCATGTGAAGAAAAGCGCTTTTCATATTTAAATTTACTTTGGCGCCGGAATGAAGAATCAGCGCGGAAAAAATGTTGCCCACAAAACCAAAAAGCGCAATCCAGATAACAATTTGCCCGCTTATCGGCTGAGGACTGAAGAATCTGTGCCAAGCTTCAATCGCGATATAAACACCCGCCGCGTATAAAATAGCCACGCTGATCAGGGCCGCAAAGATTTCCACACGTTTGTATCCGAAGGTCTGCTTATGAGACGGGCCGCGTTTACCGAGAAGCAGGGCGGCGTAATTGATCACCAGAGAAATAAAATCGCTTAAATTATGCAGCGCGTCGCTGATGAGCGCCATAGAGCCGGAGATTATCCCACCCCAAATCTGCACTATCGGAATAATAAGATTGATGATCATGGAGGCGACAAGCCGCCTGCCCCATGATGCCTGATTATTTAGCTGATGTTGGTGGGAATGAGTCGTCAAAATTTATCCTTTTGAATAATTCCTGATATTTTTTAATCGCCGCTTTGATTGCCTGCGCCTAATATTTTGAGTCCCGCGTCAATGGCCGCGTGACTGCCGAAAAGAATGATCTGGTCTGCTTCTTTAAGGACGAAATTACTGGGCGGGTTGGTAATAGTTTCATTATTGCGGATGATATTGATAATCATCGCGCCGGTTTGCGCTTTCAGGTCAATCTTTTTTATGCTTTTGCCGATGTTCGGGTTGCCGGCGGCGATATAGCACGTATCGATGGTGCCCTGCGCCAGAATCTGGCTGATCTGATCGAAAGCTTCCTGAGTAAAACGGACTTGCCTGAATACGCCGTAAGACTTATTGCGGAGGATATTGCCCTGCGCTAAAACAATGCTATTTGGAATGTGGAACATTTTTAAAACACGGCTAAATATTTGAATGGATGTTTCAAACTCCTCCGGGATGATGTCGTCAGCGCCCAGCTTTTGCAGTTCTTCGATGTCGGTAACATATTTGGTGCGGACGATAACGTGAATATTGGGGTTGAGCGATTTGGCAATACTCAGCGCGCATTTAGTTAAGAAACGGTCGGAAATGGCAATGACCAGCACGCGCGCCTTTTCCACGCCCGCGCGTTTGAGTATTTCCGTGTTGGAGCAGTCGCCCCAGATAATATTTTTTTCGCCTGCCTTTTGCATATCGCGGATATGCTGAATGTTAAGATCGGTAATGACGTAATTGATGGCCGTCTCTTTTAGAACCTTAACCAGATTTCTGCCGTTTAGTCCCAGGCCGCAGACAATTACATGGTTTTTCATTTCCCGGTCATCGGCAAAAGGTTCTGTTTGTTCAGGAAGAAAATATTTTTTACCGTTAGAAAGGTGATACGCAAGAGCAATTAAAAGCGGGGAAACGATAAATGTCAGAACCGAAGCGCTGATAAAAGCCTGATAAGTGTATTCGGAAATAATGTTATTTTTGAAGCCCTGCAGCGCGAGCACGAACGAAAACTCACCGATTTGCGACAAAACAACGCCGCTTAAAATGGCCGTGCGCCAGGGGTATTTCAGAAATTTTACCAGGCCGATCACAATTCCCGCTTTGAGTAAAAGGATGATTAGAGTTACGGCAAAAATGAACAAGTAGTTCTTCAGGGCAAAATCCAGATCCAAAATCATACCGAAAGAAACGAAAAAGATCGATAAAAATATATCGCGGAAAGGATTGATGTCGCTGATAATCTGGTGCGTGAAATCCGTGTCCGAAATGGCCAAGCCCGCCAGAAACGCGCCGATGGCCAGCGATAAACCTAAGGCGTGCGTGAGCCACGCGATGCCCAGCGTGATTACAATAGAGGTGATGACAAAGACATCGCGCATCTGCATGTAGGCGAGGCGCTCCAGGATAAACGGGATAATATAGCGCGCCGAGACCAAAATGGCCGCGATGATTAAAATTGATTTTGCCAGTTTCCAGATGATAATGCCGGCGGTAGGCCCGCTGTCTCCGGCTAGGAAGGGAATCAGAAGCATCATCGGCACGACCATGATATCCTGAAACAGAATAACGCCGATGGAAACCCGGCCCTGTGGTGATTCTTCATCGCCACGGTCTTTGAGCATTTTTAAAACAAGCGCCGACGAGCTGTGCGCCAGAATGAATCCGATAAAAACCGCCTGCATCAGGCTCATCTGAAAAAGAAGACCGATAAAAAAACCGGCCAGAAAAGTGAAAAATACCTGCAAGCCGCCGGTGAGTAAAAATTCCGATAAATGCTTCATAAAGCGCGCCAGCGATATTTCGATACCAATGGTAAACAAAAGCAGGGCAACGCCGATTTCCGCCATCAGCTGAATGCCGGCCGTGTCGGTGATTAGCTTCAGTCCGAAAGGCCCGATAATGATGCCGGTGATTAAAAATCCGATAATTGAAGGAAATTTGAGCTTGTTGAAAAGATAAATAACGGGAATGGAAAATCCCAAAATAATGAGCAGTTTATGAAAAAAAACCAATCCGTCCATGAGAGTCTCTTTCTAAATATCGAAAACCAAACTGATTAAGGTTATAAACCGCCACTCAATATTTATTGGCTGAAGTTATTACGCCCCGTATGTATTTACCATTGATGGTAATTTTTGCCAAGAAAACATCTATATTATTGGAAAAAATCTATTGACAAATAAAGCGGGAAAACTTATTATTCAACCAAATTAATTGCTTAAAGGGTAATATGAGTTCAATCTTTATCGCGATCATTATTATCAGCATCATTATAATTAGCTTCCCCATAGGAGGCCTGGCGGTGAAGTAACGTAAAACCAAAACACTATAATGAAACCGAAGTCCGCTGCCAGGAAAACCGGCAGCGGATTTTTTTTACAAGGAGAGAGGGAAAAATGACAAAAAACCAGATTTTAGTTTATGACACGACACTCCGAGACGGAACACAAGGCGAGCAGACGAGTTTTTCCGCGGAAGAAAAACTGCGCATTGCCCAGCGTTTTGACGAGATGCATTTTCATTACATCGAAGGAGGCTGGCCTGGCTCCAATCCCAAGGATATGCGCTTTTTTGAAATGGCCAAAGACGTGGAATTCCAAAATTCCCGCCTGACGGCTTTCGGCTCTACGCGCCGGGCGCATTCAAAGCCTGCGGCCTGCCCGAATTTAAAGGCGTTGATTAAAGCGGATACGCCCGCCTACGCGCTGGTCGGAAAATCGTGGGACCTGCACGTGACAGAAATTCTGAAAACGGATCTGGAAGAAAATCTGGCGATGATTGCCGATTCCATCGAATACCTTAAATCGCTGGGCAAAGAAGTTTTATTTGACGCGGAACATTTTTTCGACGGTTACAAAAACAATCCCCGCTACACAACAAAAGTGGTAAAAACAGCCCTGGGTGCCGGCGCGGATATGATTGTTTTGTGTGATACAAACGGCGGCTCCATGCCTTACGAAATCGCCGATATTGTAAATAAAATCAGCGCTCATCTTCCCCTGAGTAAAACCGGCATTCACACGCATAACGATTGCGGGCTGGCTGTGGCCAACACGCTGGCTGCGGTGCGCGAAGGAGTAAAAATGGTACAGGGAACAATCAACGGTTTTGGAGAAAGATGCGGTAACGCTGATCTTATTTCTGTTGTCGCTAATCTCCAGCTTAAAATGGGCAAAAATTGTCTGCCCGACGAATCGATTAAACAACTCACCGGTCTCTCGCATTATGTAAGCGATGTGGCTAATGTGCCACCGCTTAATGCCCGGCCGTTTGTCGGGCGCAGCGCTTTCGCGCATAAAGGCGGCGTGCATGTAAGCGCCGTAGTCAAGAATTCTCTTGCTTATGAGCATATTCAGCCGGAGCTGGTCGGCAATTACCGCCGCGTGCTGGTTTCCGATTTGGCGGGGAAAAGCAACATTGCTTATAAAGCAAAAGAGTTGGGCATAAATTTAGGCAAGGACGATGCAATGATCAATAAAATCGTTCAGGAAGTTAAGAATATGGAAGACAAGGGATTCCAGTTCGATTCCGCCGATGGTTCCCTTTCCGTGTTGATGAAAAAAGCAATCGGCCAGTTTGTGGAACCTTTCGCGCTGGAGAGTTTTTACGTGGTGACGTCCCGCTCGGAAGACACGCCCTGCATGTCGCAGGCGACAATTAAAATTTCCGTGGACGGAGAGGAAGAGCTGACGGCGGCGGAAGGCAACGGCCCGGTCAACGCCCTCGATCACGCCCTGCGCAAAGCGCTGACCAAATTTTATCCGCATATCAAAGATATGCATCTGGTTGATTTCAAGGTGCGCACGCTGGAAGGCTCCGAAGGCACGGCCGCGAGCGTCCGCGTATTGCTGGATTCGACCGACGGTGAAGATCTCTGGAGCACGACCGGTGTTTCGGAGAATATCATCGAGGCAAGCTGGCAGGCGCTGGTGGACAGTATCGAGTATAAACTGAGCAAGGACAAACGAAACGGTAAATAGTTTTATATATTTTCCTCAATTATTTTGATAAGTTTTGTTTGCCAACAGATTTATTTGCTGATATAGGAATTTTTATGAAACTAACGCGCAAGCGAGAAAATAAAAATGATATCCATAAACAGCCAGAATCCGCAGATGCGCCTGATCAAGAAGGCGGCGGATGTTCTGCGTGACGGCGGGGTGATTATTTATCCGACCGACACTGTTTATGGCCTGGG
>JBFYYA010000198.1:0-2605 GCA_041310245.1 Syntrophaceae bacterium
ATTCGCAAAATCCGGAAATTCGTGATTACCATTTGTTAAAATACGGACGTCACTTTCGAACCCAAGATGGCGTTAAAATAATTGTTGGCAGAAATAATAAAGATAACGAAGAATTAAAGAAATTGGCTGATAATAAAGACCTTGCATTAAATATGGCTGATTTTCCCGGTCCTTACGTCCTTGTTCCTGAGGGCAACGCAAGCGCGAAAAATATTGCCTGCTCTCTTTGTGTCCGATACTCCGACGCTCCTGACGACAGCGAAGCGACGGTCATTTGTCAGCAAAACGGTAAATCATCTAAGGTGAAAAGCAATGCTTTGTCTAAAGAAGATTGCGAACGCATTATTATTTAGCTTTATGTTTTTTGGTGCTGCGGACGCAATAGATCATAGACAGTTTTTACTGGATTAAATGTGATTAAAGGAAGTTCGACAAATATAGTGTTCCAAGAATGCATGGAACCGTTCCATAATCCCGGCAGTTCCTGTACTTTTATTTTTCTGCCTTTTTCTGTTTTTGACGTAATCAAATAAGTATCTTTGTTAACATATTTTTTCAGATCAAATATTTTCCCCTGATAATTTTTTGTGCAGCAGGCGATATCCACCGGATTGAAATATAACGCCTGTGACCAGATTTTCATTTGCGAAGCACTTTTTTTATCTACATGCGCGGACTCAACTATTTGCAGTGTCTGGGTTTTGTTTTTCTCCGCCACCCAAAAAGGCCCTCCGCCAGGCTCACCAGTATTTCGAACCATGGCGCAAACTCTGAGCGGACGATTCAGCAGAGAAAATATGATTCTTTTTCTTTTTTGCAGTTTTGATATGTAAAATTCAGGCGGAAAAACGATATTGAGTTTATCTTTGCAATATTCGGTTATTAATTCTATCTGTTCTTTATCGATTTTTTCTTCTTCGATTCTTCTTAAAATGTCGAATATTTGATCTCTTGTCTGTAGCGCTAAGCCTCCCAGTATTTTTTTGTATGGTATTATTTTATCACACAGAATTTCAGGGACAACATTATCGATATTTTTAATAAATATTAAATCTGCTTCTAGCGTATTAAGATTTTCTAGTAAAGCTCCGTGTCCGCCGGGACGAAAAATCAATTTTCCATCTTTATCGCGTAGAGGTTTATTATCGTAATCCACGGCGATAATATTTGTTGCAGAAGATTGATAAGATAAGTGTATTTTATATTGAACATTATGTTGTTTTTCATATCTTTTTTTTACTGCCATTATTATTTCGTTAATACTTTTCCGATGTTCCAGCGAGATTGTGAAATGAACACTGCAGATATTTTTACAATATTTTCCAGCTTCATAAAGATGTTCCTCAAGAGGTGTGCGCATATCAGTATCTGAATAGCGGTGAAATAAAACTAGCGCTTTCGGCCTATCGGTTAAATTCAAACCCTCATCGGATAACATAAAGCTGAGCAACTCTTTAATATTATTGTTTATTATTAATTGTCGCGCCCTTTCATCATTTTTGATTAGCGGATAAAAAGGCATTTTTTTTAAATCACGGAAAAAAACGTTCTTATCATATAAAGTGACAGGCTCTTTTTGCTGCGCTAAATTATGCCAATAAGAAAACATGCGGCTTGCGGCACCGGATGCCGGCACAAATTTTACTATTTTGTTTTTCTTTTGGGATTGCTCGTAATATTGAATTATTTTTTTATTTTGCGAAGATGTGATTTTATATATACCGTCACCAACTTTACACTCTCGGTTTAAACGCAATGTTTTACTTTTATTTTTATATAAAAGAATTTGTTTGCGAACCAAGCGCGGAGCTATTTTCAATTCACGCATTTGCTCGATATACTGTTTAGAAAATAATAATTTACTTTTCATATAAATATCACTATTTTTAATTTATTAACATCAAGTGGCGATGTTGGCAAGAGGCAATACTTTGTCAAATCAGCCATAAATTCTTTCTTGCATTATCATGGTTTTTAACATAATTTTGCTACAAATATTATCAATATTTTAGGAAATAGCCCGTGCATAAATATCTATTCATTCTGTTCTCACTTTTTATCATTATGTTTATGTTTAGTAATTCATATGCGCAAGAAGCCTCCCCGATATCAGCTGGTCATAATACTTCTTCGTCCATCACTGACGACGCAAAAAGCACAAAAAATGAAACAAAAAAAAGTATTAGTACAACGCATGAAGCGATTAAACAGGACGTTAAAGAAATAAAAGAACAGGTTCCTAAAGATTTTAAAAAAGCCAAAGATGATATAGTTGATACATCTAAGGAGGTAAAACAAAATGTCACCCAGGAAATTAAAGATATTCATGAAGGTTTGAAAAAAACTGTAAAATGATTTTAAATCATTGAGCATAATCACTTAATTATATGATTATTTCAAAAATAATAAACGTATCTAGATTCACTATTCTTTTGTTAATGTCTTTTGCAATTTTAGGCTGCGGACAGATTACTTCGACAAATATGGATATGCGTAATCCGTCGAGCCCACAGTCTCTTATCGCGGCGACTAAATTTTCCGAACCTCTGACTTTTTGTGAAGAAGAGGTTCCGCTTTTTGATAACGGCATAAAAGAAAGGCTGGA
>JBFYYA010000199.1:0-3671 GCA_041310245.1 Syntrophaceae bacterium
AAAATACTTTGATGAATATGTTAAAAAAGGGCGTGAGCATAAAACACGCAGCATGTGCCTGGAGCCGGAAGCAGTTACCAGAAAGCTGGAAGACCTTTTTTATAATACTGATTTTTGGACCCGAGTTTCATCAGTGTGCATTAGTTGCGGCGTATGCACTTTTGTCTGCCCGACATGCTATTGTTTTGATATTTGTGACGACACCCTATTTGGCCAGGGGATAAGGCGCCGTGTTTGGGACGCCTGCATGTTTACGGATTTCACGCTGGAAGCGAGCGGTCATAATCCCCGCACACACGTTTATCAGAGATTAAGACAGAAAATAAATCATAAATATTCATACCATGTAAGAAAATACGGCGTAATCTCCTGCGTGGGCTGTGGCCGCTGCACAAAATATTGCCCCGTGAATATAGATATCTATTCCATTATAGAAGACGCGATGAAGGCGTGATAATGAAGAGGATTGAAGCATAAATGATTAATAAAAACCCCTATATACCTGTGCCGGTGGAGATAACGAAAATTATCGAGGAAGTGGATACGCACGACATCAAAACATTCCGGCTGGTTTTCTCAAACAAAGATGATGAAGCAAACTTCAAATACCTGCCGGGGCAGTTTGCCGAATTGTCAATTTACGGGAAAGGCGAATCGCCGATAGGCATTGCTTCGTCACCGACCGAGCCGGGATACGTCGAATTCACGGTTATGCGCATGGGCGCAGTTGTTCCCGGAACGGTAACTTCGGCCCTGCATGATTTGGATGAGGGAGCAAAAATTGGAATCAGAGGGCCGTTGGGCAATTCCTGGCCGATTGAATTTCTGGAGAAAAAAAATATCGTTGTTGTGGGCGGCGGATTTGCCTTTACCACGCTCAGATCGCTCATCCACTACATGCTGCACAAGGATAACCGCAAGCGTTTCGGCGATATCACCGTTATTTACGGCGCGAGAAACCCGGGGCTGCTTTTATATAAGGATGAACTTGCCGCCTGGGAAAAGAGAGACGATATAAAGTCAATCATTACCGTTGATAAAGGCAATGAAGCATGGCAAGGCAGGGAAGGTTTTGTTCCCGCCGTATGCAAAGAAGTTGCTCCCTCGCCGAAAAATTCTGTGGCATTAATCTGCGGGCCGCCAGCTATGATCAAATTCACCCTGCCGGTATTCTTTGAGTTGGGCTTTTCCAAAGAAAATATTCTGACATCGCTCGAGATGCGTATGAAATGCGGTATCGGAAAATGCGGCCGCTGCAATGTGGGTTACAAATACGTCTGTTCCGATGGGCCGGTCTTTTCACTTGGCGAACTCGACGAACTCCCGCGCGATTTCTGATAACACCTTTGATGACACCTTAAAATGCCCATATGCTGCGTTGCGCTGTGTTCGCGTCGCTGCGACCTACGAAAAAAGTAGGCCTCACTCCGCGCTGCTCGCGCGCATTGCCTCTGGAGCATTTTACGGAGCCATCTCAAGGATAAATATTTGCACCACAATTGTCATTGCGGGGCGCGATGAGCGCCGAAGCAATCTTTGAGCATTAGCCTGAAATTAATCCCACTGCCCGCCAGAAAAAATAGATTCCAAAACCGATAAGAAAAAATCCGGCGATTAAAGAAATAAATCTAACAAAGTTATCAGTAATTATTTTTTTCCCCCAGTGCAGCGCCGCGGAGATAAAAATCACCCAGATAAAACAGCCCAGCAAAATAGTAAGGCAGGATAAATAAGCGGATAAGCTCGTTTGCGTTTCTGCCTGTGAGGCCAGCAGCGCTCCGAAGATACCTGTCCACCAGACAATGGTTATCGGGCAGGAAATGGTTATGACGTAACCCGCGGTATAGGAATTTTTAAAAAGCCGCCGCGGTTCATTTTCTGTAATCGCATTTTTATGAAAGAATTCTCTGACGCTAAGAGAGCCAAGATAAACCAGAACAAAACTTCCCAAAAATCCAAGAATTATTTTTAAGGGCGCAATATTCAGAAAGGCGGCCAGCCCGAAAAAAATCAGTGTCAGATAGGTGGCATCTGCGCTCATCGCTCCCGCGCCGGTGAGAAAAGCCTGTTTGAATCCTGATTTCAGCCCGCGTTTGATGATTTCCAGATTAACCGGCCCGATTGGCGCGGCCAAGCTTAGTCCCAAGAGTACATTTTGTAGCAGCGTATATTTTTCCAAAACAATAAAGTCACTTTTCTGAATTTGTTATCGCATTGCGGCGAAAGCAGCTACGGCAATCATGACATGTGGCCTATAACATGCGGTGTTTCTTTTAACAATATTGTGAGAGAGAAATTATTCTTTAAGCTTATTGAAATTGAGCGGCGGCATATAAAACCGCCGCCCAATAAAGAAAGTAAGATTAAACTTATTAACCTGCTGGAATTCAGGTTATCTTCGCGGCTGTTGTACCTGAGGGTTTATACCCGGCTGTTGATCCTCCGGTTCCTCCTCCGGTTGAACCACAGGCTTTCTTTGCGGCTTTTGAACCTGAGGTTTCCTCTGCGGCTGTTTAATATCCGGCTGCTGTGGTGGCTGAACCTGCGGTTCTTGAATCCGCGGCTTTCTTTGCGGTTGCTTACTTAACGGCTGCTGCGATGGCTGAACCTGTGGTTCTTGAATTTGGGGCTGGCCTTGCGGCTGCTGACCCCAAGGCTGCCGCTGAGGCTGTTTGATATCAGGCTGCTGCGATGGCTGAACCTGCGGTTCTTGAATTTGGGGCTGGCCTTGCGGCTGCTGACCCCAAGGCTGCCGCTGAGGTTGCTGGATCTCGGGCTGTCTCGGTGGCTGTTGTATCTCAGGCTGCCGCTGTGGTTGCCTGAAGTCAGGTCTTTTTTCATACTCGTTTTGCCTCTGTTTTCTTAGCTCCTGCCTTTGATCTTGCGGACGAGGCTTATATTTCTGAACATTCCAGGTCTTTCTGTTTTCCCAATACCGGTCGTTTCTCCAGTTCTGCCAGTTTTTGTTAAGCCGGTCGTGAGGAATCCGTTCATAGTTCCATCGATGACCACGCCAGTGCCGGTCTCTGTAATATCCTCTCCAGCCTGGGTCTACGTCAAAATAAAAAACTGGAATAGCGTTAAAAATAATCCAGCCCCGGTTATAATAGTGTGAGCGGTACCAGCGGCCCTGCCAAGGGCGCCACCACCAGCCATTCCAAAAAAATAAGTCTATGTCTATATGGGGAACAACGTAAACATCATCTGTATCCGGTATGACTACCACATGAGGAGGTGTTTGGAACACAATCGGCGGAGGGTCATAAACTCCACCTGGGCTAGGGGTTTCATATACAGGCGCGGTTACATAACATGCCTGGAAAATAGATAATATCAGCATGGTAGTAATTATTTTTAAAAAGTTGATTTTTTTCATGGCATTTTCCTTTCTTTGATCAAATGCTTTGTTATCAAACAATCTTTCCTTAAAGAACGTGCTATAAAAAGAGCTTTTATGGCCACATCAAAACTTTTAGCAATTGTGAATGTAAAAGTAACATCTTCCTATGGGTTATGTCAAATAGGGACTTCAGGAAGAACTGACTGCTGAAAGCACCCGCGCATTTTGCGGCTTTGGTTTTAGATAGCGACACCAAAAAGAGGTTTATAATTTATAGAAAGCCTTAATGTCTTTTTATTATTGATTTTTTAAGATGTTTGCTCTAGTGTGC
>JBFYYA010000200.1:0-15403 GCA_041310245.1 Syntrophaceae bacterium
ATAGGAATTCCGCTTTTAGACGCTACTTTGTAAGCATCTCTAATAGCGGACATTTGAGCAACGCCTGCTCCGGCAATAATACGCGTTGTGCAGATTGAACCGGGCCCAACTCCTACTTTAACCGCGTCAACTCCCGCTTCAATTAACGCTTTCGCGCCTTCAGAAGTGGCAACATTTCCGGCAACCAATTCGCATTGGGGAAAATTTGTTTTTGTTGATTTAATCGCGTCAATTACTCCTGCTGAGTGACCGTGTGAAGTATCAATCACAATTACGTCAGCGCCTGCCGCCAGCAGAGCGTCGATCCTCGCTTCGCGATCGATAATTCCCACAGCCGCGCCGACACGCAGCCTGCCTAACGAATCTTTACAGGCATTCGGGAAACGGCGGATTTTTTCGATATCTTTGATGGTAATCAGGCCTTTTAAATAATACTCGTCATCCACAACAAGTAATTTTTCAATTCTGTGTTTGTGGAGCAGCTTCTTTGAATCTTCCAGTGAAATATTTTGAGAAACGGTAACCAGATTTTTTTTGGTCATGACGCTGGATACAGGCTGTGAAAGATCTTCCTCAAATCTCAAATCACGGTTGGTCAAAATACCGACAAGTTTCCCTTTTTTGGTTACCGGAACACCGGAGATCGAATATTTACTCATCAGTTCCAGAGCGTCGCTAACTTTCTGATCAGGCTCTATGGTAATAGGATCCACGATCATGCCGCTTTCCGATTTTTTGACTTTGTCCACTTCAACCGCCTGATGTTCGATGCTCATATTGCGGTGAATTATGCCGATACCGCCTTCCTGCGCCATGCAAATCGCCGTGCGTGACTCAGTCACCGTATCCATTGCCGCGGAAATAATCGGAATGCGTAAAGTTATGTTTTTTGTGAGCAGCGTGGAAACATTAACATCTTTCGGTAAAACGTTGGACGCCGCCGGAACCAAAAGAAGATCGTCAAAAGTCAAAGACTCTTTTACAACATCATCAAGCATCATGCCCTCCAAAGTAATAAATATTAATTATTATTAATATAAAAATTCTTGCCGTTTAATCTGATGAAATAATTTCTTCCATCTTTCGACTGCTCGATATGTTCGGCCAGCTGATAATAGCTGTTGCGGGAAAATCTCGCTTTAAATTTACCGTCTTTCACCTGACAATAAGGAACATTATTGCAGCCTATTTGTAAAGTATTTAAATCGAGTTTTTCTGTTGAATCATCGGTTAAATTGACGAAAAAACAATCACAGCCATCTTCTTTACGATGAGCTTTAAAAACTGATAAAACAACAAAGGCTGTGTCTTCAACATCAAGATAACAGCGTTCTTCGCCTAATTCAATCAGGTATTTGCCATTTTCATCAATTTTCAGGTTTTCGAAAAATACACACAAGAATTCCTTGCGGAACATGTGCGCTCCACGGTAGTACCAGATTCCTTCTTTATCGATTTTTATTTCGCTTTCCTGCATTAAATATTTTTCCTGCTATCGAGCAAAATAGTCACCGGGCCGTTATTTATCAGTTCTACGCTCATCATCTGCTGAAATTTTCCAGAAGCTACCTGCTTTATCTTTTCTTTAGCCCTGGCAATGAAGTAATTGTATAATTTTTCAGCCTTGTTTGGCTCTTCAGCACCAACAAAAGAAGGCCTTCTACCCTTTCGGCAATCGGCCAGAAGAGTAAATTGCGAAACAACCAGCATCTCTCCGCCAATATCAGTGAGCCCGAGGTTCATTTTGCCTTCATTGTCCTCAAAAATACGCAGATTAATCGCTTTATCTAAAATATAATCAGCGTCTTTTTCGCTATCTTCTTTTTCTACGCCTAAAAATACTAAAATACCTGATTTTATTGTAGATATATCTTGCTTGCCAATCTTGACGCCGGCAGAATCGACGCGCTGAATAACCGCTTTCATGGAAGTTCCTGTAAATTTGAGCAACAGTATCAGCAAATTCCTTTACGTTCAAGTTAATATTTTTATAATTATATTAAAAAAATCGATTATCTGTCGTTTATCTTAACTATCAGCCGATAATTTATAAAGTTCGTTTCGCTAAATTCAGCATAGTGATTTCAAATTGCGTAACTTTTGAATTTTAATAAGTTAGAAAATTTCTTGACAAGGGCTTCTTTTATTGTTAATCACAGCGCGCTTTTTAATCTATCGCGTTAGCACAATTAAATTTTCCCGCGGCGTCGATAAATAGTAATTATTGAAAACAGGAGGACCGTTCGAATGGTTTGTCAGACAGTCAGAGCGAATCAGGAATGCGCTTTTATGAACAAAAAAGGTTGTGGTTTTTTAGGCGGTATTTGCCATCCGATTATTGATAAATGTGACGGTTGCGGCAAAATAGTTTCATATGAGGCAAAAAACTACTGCGGTGTTTACCCTAATCCATCAAGCAAGTGGTTAAACGGAAAATGCCCCACGGCGACTCATATCAAGCTGGAATTAAATGAAGCAACGCAAAAGATCAATCCGCTGAAAGCATCAAAAAGATCAAACAAAAAGGCATAAAGTAATTCTGATAAGCTTATAAAAAAGCCGGCATTTTATTGCCGGCTTTTTTATTTATCGAATATTTCTTTTATTTGCATTAATTGTTCTTTTATATGAATTAATCTTTCTATTTCTTCCGAATTTTTATTCTTGGTTTCACGGTCTTCCTTCGTTTTGTGAAGCTGCTTTTTTGCCCCGTCAATAGTGAAACGCTGTGAATATAATAAATTCCTGATAGTTAATAATTCTTCAACATCTTTTTTCCGGTACAACCTTTGTGATGTTCTGGTGCGTACCGGTTTGATTGTCCGGAATTCCGTTTCCCAGTAGCGGACTACATAAGGTTCGACATTGAGAATTTTGCTTACTTCTCCAATGCGGAAATATGATTTATCAGGAATTAAATTTTCCATAATTTATAGAATTAAAACCATAAAAACTTTAAAAATTACATGGTTCACGTAATTTTTTAAAGTTTTTAATGATTACTTATCTACGCGCAATTTATATCAGCTTTTAATTGAGAGCTTTGCGCAATACCTGAGATGATTTAAAGGTCAAGACTCTGCGCGCGGTGATGGAAATTTCTTCCCCTGTTTGAGGATTGCGGCCGCGGCGAGACCTTTTTTCTTTTACGATAAAATTACCAAATCCGGAAATCTTTACTTTTTCACCCTGCGCGAGTTTATCTTTAATAAGTTCGAAAACAGTTTCCACGATATCCGCTGATTCCTTTTTGGAAAAACCAAGCTTTTCATAAACATTCTGAATAATTTCTATCTTCGTCATTGCCATACCTCCGTTTTATTCTTCTTGATTCTCTTCGCCTCTTATTTTCGCCTTGGTTACATCGACGATGCCTCGTATAATCTTATCGTGAATAATATTCGCTTCCCCGTCAGTAAGTGTGCGTTCAGCCGAACGATAAGAAAACCTCAACCCGACGCTTTTCGCATTTTCCGGAATACCCTTACCTTCGTATATATCAAATATTTCAACATTTTCAAGCAAATCTTCTTTAAAAGATGAAATAATATTAAATATATAATCAACTTCCATATCGCGCGAAACTATAAAAGCAACATCTCTGGTTATCGCGGGAAATTTGGAAAAATCTCTGTATGTTATTCTATCTTTCAGGTGTTTTTCGATAATATCTGTATTAATTTCATATACATAAACCGCTTGCTTTAGATCAATGTTTTCCAAAATATGAGGGTGTATTTCTCCCATATACCCTAATACAGCATCACCTGATAATACCGAGCAGGATTTTCCAGGATGTAAAAATGTATCAATCACATCAGATTTAAATGTAATGTTTTCCAATTTTAAGGCGTAAAAAATATTTTCCAAGCATCCTTTCAAATCATATAAATCAACGTTTGATTTATAATCCCAGAGATTCTCCGTTTTTTTCCCCGAGATAAGGCCCGCGAACATATTTCTTTCTTTGGGAAGCTTTCCGTCTTTATCGTGAATGAAAGAACGCCCCAATTCAAATATTTTTAAATTTGCGTAACCGTTATTAATGTTTTTCTTTAAAGTATCCAAAAGTCCGGTGATTATTGTAGACCGCATTACGGATTGTTCTTCCGTGAGCGGATTATTGATTTTGACTAAATTAAGCCGCTCATCTGCTGCGGGCAATAACAGGGAATCAACTGACGCGGGTGAAATAAAACTATAATTGATGACTTCCGAAAAACCCATACCGTTCATGGTTTTTCTGATATTATCTTCCAATTTCAGGCGTGAGTTGGGCAGTAATTCACCTACTGAAACATTAGGAAGGCTTGCGGGAACACGGTCAAAGCCGTATATTCTGATAATTTCTTCAATTAAATCTATTTCTCTGGTTATATCAACTCTAAAAGTCGGTGGAGTTACAAGATATATTCCTTTTCCTGATTGCGTGGTTTTCATACCCAGACTGCGCAAAATTTTTGTAACTTCCATGGCGCTGATTTGCGTGCCGGTGATTTTTATTACCTGCTCCAGGCGCAATTTAATATTTTTTGCCTGCTGGATTTTCCGAGGATATTCGTCAATATAATTTTTGCAAATACTACCGCCCGCCAATTCAGCGATCAGTTGTGTTGCGCGATTCAGCGCTTTTACGACGCCTTCAGGATCAATGCCTCTTTCAAATCTGAAAGCGGCTTCCGTAGGCATAGCTAATTTGCGCGCAGAACGGCGAATAGAAACTGGATTGAAATACGCGCTTTCGAGAAGAATAGTATCTGTGTCTTCTTTTACTTCGGAATTTAATCCACCCATAATTCCGCCGATAGCAACCGGTTTGACGCCGTCGCAAATAAGCAGTGTTTCATCGGTTAATGTGCGGCTCTTGCCGTCGAGCGAAATAAATTCTTCATTCTTCTTTGATTTTCTGACGATGATTTTATTTTTTTCCAAATAACGGAAATCAAACGCGTGCAGAGGCTGCCCCATCTCCAGCATGACAAAATTTGTCACATCAACTATATTGTTTATGGCGCGCATACCGCACGCTTCCAATCTTGTTTTCAGCCAGACAGGCGATGGACCTATTTTCACGTTTTTTATCATTCTGGCAGTGTAACGCGGACAAAGTACCGCATCCATTATCTTCACTGAAGCAAGCGATTTTATGTTTTCAGAGGTTTCTTTGATATTGACTTTCGGCATTTTTATTTTTTTGCCGGTTAATGCCGCGACTTCGCGCGCTATACCAATTACACTCAAACAATCGGCGCGATTAGGCGTGATACTTATATCAAAAACCGTGTCTTCCAAATCCAGCGCTTTTTCCAGAGGTTTTCCCGGCTTCATGTTCTTCGGTAGCTGCATAATACCGGACGCGTCTTCGCCAATCGCCAGTTCCGCTTCCGAACAAAGCAT
The DNA here is from genome assembly GCA_041310245.1 of Syntrophaceae bacterium. GTDB lineage: Bacteria > Desulfobacterota > Syntrophia > Syntrophales > Smithellaceae > UBA4810. The sequence continues at coordinate 5,398 of JBFYYA010000200.1, forward strand.
TCCTTCAGAGGTCTCACCGCGTAAGACAGAAGGTTTGATAGTATAACCTCCGGGAATTGTCGCTCCCACTTTGGCCAGGGGGACAACATCGCCCGCTTTTATATTTTTGGCTCCGCACACCACAGGATATTTTTTTGATCCGTCGGTTACCTCACAAACGGAAAGCTTATCCGCGTTAGGATGAGGTTTTACGGAAATAATTTTCGCGGTGACAACACCTTTAAATTCTGGGTGTATTTCTTTTACTGATTCGACTTCCAGACCAGACATAGTAAGGCGCTCGGCCAGCTTATCCGCCTTTAAATCTATATCCACATAGTCTTTAAGCCATTTGAGGCTAACCAGCATAAGATGAAATTCTCCTAAAATTGCCTGAGGAATCGAAAGTCGTTTTCGTAAAATAAACGGATATCGGAAATTCCGTATTTGAGCATAGCCATGCGCTCCACTCCGAGGCCAAAAGCAAAACCCGTATATTTTTCTGAATTGTAATTGACGTATTTAAATACCGCGGGATCAACCATGCCGGAACCTAATATTTCGAGCCAGCCGCTTTGCCCGCAGACACGGCATCCTTTGCCCCTACACATAACGCAACAGATATCCACTTCCGCGGAAGGTTCGGTAAACGGGAAAAAACTGGGACGGAAACGAATCTTTGTCTCCTGGCCGAATATTTTTTTCAAAAATACCGTCAGAATTCCCTTAAGGTTGCCAAACGTGATGCCTTCATCGACCAGCAATCCCTCGATTTGATGAAACATCGGCGTGTGTGAAACATCAGAATCCCGCCGGTAAACCTTGCCGGGAGATAATATGCGCACGGGAGGTTTAACTTTCTCCATCACTCTAACCTGAACGGGTGATGTGTGCGTGCGCAGAACTATATTTTCTTCAACATAAAAAGTGTCCTGCATATCCCGCGCCGGATGGTCTTTAGGAATGTTGAGCGCTTCAAAATTGTAATAATCGAGTTCTATTTCCGGTCCTTCGACAACGGAAAACCCGAAAGAAGAGAATATCGCGCAGATTTCGTTGCTGATCTGTGTTATCGGATGAATTCTGCCGTACTTTATGGCGCGACCCGGCAGCGTTACATCGATTTTTTCTTTCAGTAGTTTATTTTCTTTTTCGCTTTGGGATTGTTTGTTTAGTTCTTCTTCAATTCTGGAGGTAAGAAAAATTTTTATCTCATTGCATCTTTTTCCGAATAAGGCTCGCTGCTCTTCAGGAACCTGGGCGATATTACGCAACTGCCCGGTAAGAAGTCCTTTTCTTCCGAGATATTTTGTTCTGATGAGAAGAATTTGTTCCTGGTTTGATGCTTCCTGAAGTTCTGCAAGAGCGTTATTTTCCAGCCGTTGAAGATCTTCTATCATGCCGCCTGCTCGCCTTTTACTGTTTCCACAATTTTGGCAAAACCCTGAGGATCATTTACGGCCAGCTCTGCAAGGATTTTACGGTCCAGCTCTATACCTTCTTTTTTCATCCCATCCATCAGCCTGCTGTAAGATATGTTGTGCGAACGAGCCGCCGCGTTAATACGGGCAATCCATAATTTTCTAAAATCCCTTTTTCTCGCCCTACGGTCACGATAAGCGTAAGCTAAAGCTTTATCGACAGCTTCTTTGGCGGTTCTTAAAAGTCTACTACGGGCGCCGAAGAATCCTTTCGCCAGCTTCAATATTTTTCTTCTTTTTTTGCGGGCGGTAACACCCCTTTTTACTCTTGACATTTCTTTATCTCCTATTTACTGATAATTAATTCTTATGGAATTCCCTATAAATAAGGGATCAGCCTTTTAATTTCTTTGAAATTTGCCGATTTGACCAACGCCGATTTTCTTAAGGCTCTTTTCCGTTTCGTCGTTTTTTTAGTCAGAATATGGCTGGCGAATGCCTTGCTTCTCTTAATTTTGCCTTTGGAAGTCACGGTAAAGCGCTTAGCCGCTCCTCTGTGTGTTTTTAATTTTGGCATTTAATCCTCTCTTGGTTTTTTATTGTTTTTTGGGAGAAACAATCATAACCATGCTTCTTCCCTCCAAACGCGGTTCCTGATCGATAACACAATGATCAATTAACTGCGCTTTTATATTTTCCATTAATTTACGACCTATTTCCGTGAACGCAATCTCCCTGCCCCTGAAAACCATCGATATTTTAACTTTATCATGCTGGTCTAAAAATTTTCTAATATGTTTTATTTTTACCTGTATATCATGTTCTTCTGTTTTAGGGCGTAATCGTATTTCTTTTACATGGATAACAGTCTGGCTTTTTTTTGCATCGTGTAATTTTTTGCTCAGTTTATACATGTATTTTCCGTAATCCATTATTTTGCAAACAGGCGGTTCGGCGTTAGGTGATACTTCCACCAAATCCAATACGACTTTTTCGGCATGGCCCAGAGCTTCTTCCAGTGATATGACTCCTAACTGCTCGCCTTCTTCGTTGATTACACGAACACTGGCCGATTTTATTTCCCGGTTGATTCTTAAATCTTTAGCTATATTCCACCTCCTGAATTAAATAAGTTTAATTAAACAGTTACTTCTTCTTTTCACATATTTCGTGAACAAGAGCAATAAATTCTTGTACCGGCAAAGCTCCCAGATTGCTGCCGTCACGAATACGCGGCGCGACAGTTCCTGCTTCCATTTCCTTGTCGCCGATAACCAGCATGTAAGGAATTTTCTGCATTTGCGCCTGTCGTATTTTATAACCTAATTTTTCATTTTCAAAATATTTTTCAGCGCGAATACCCGCTTGAGTTAATTTATCATAAACTGTTTCGGCATAAGGAATATGTTTATCCGTCACAGTCAATATTATGCACTGTGTCGGCGAAAGCCAAACGGGAAATGCCCCCGCATAATGTTCAATAAGAACTCCCATAAAGCGTTCTATGGCGCCTAAAATAACCCGGTGTAACATTACCGGACGGTGCCTTTCGCCATCCGCGCCGATGTACGTTAAATCGAATCTTTCCGGCAAAGTAAAGTCACATTGAATTGTGGCACACTGCCATTTTCTTTTCAAGGCATCTTTTAATTTGAAATCAATCTTCGGTCCGTAAAAAGCTCCATCCCCTTCATTGACCTTATACTCAATTTTGTTGTCTTCCAGCGCGTTTCTCAGGGCATCGGTTGCCAGCTTCCAGTCTTCGTCAGTACCGATATAATCCGCGGGTTGTGTGCTTAGCTCAACTTCATATTCGAAACCAAAAATTCCCATCGCGTAATGCACGAAGTCCGCAATCGCCCGAATTTCTGAATTAAGTTGCTGTGGAGTGCAAAGAATATGCGCGTCATCCTGAGTAAATTGCCGAACTCTCAAAAGCCCGTGCAGTACGCCTGTTTTTTCATGACGGTGCACAGTACCTAATTCAAAATAACGCAGGGGAAGATCTCGGTATGAACGGATTTTTGATTTGTAGATGAGCATGTGAGAAAGGCAGTTCATCGGTTTTATCCCGTAAGTCTGCTCGTCAATTTCTGTGAAATACATGTTCTCACGATAATGTTCATAATGGCCGGATTTCTTCCACAAATCAACTTTGAGAATTTGCGGTCCCATGACCATTTCATAACCACGTTTAAGATGTTCTTTCTTTTCCCAATCTTCGATCAGGTAACGCAGCATCATTCCCTTGGGATGAAATATAATTAACCCCGCGCCTGCTTCTTCGTTTATCTGAAACAGGTCTAATTCTTTTCCCAGCCGCCGGTGGTCTCTTTTCTTCGCTTCTTCGAGCAAAGTCAAATAATCGTTTAATGATTTTTCATCAGCGAATCCGGTACCGTAAATGCGCTGAAGCATTTTATTCTTTTCGTCACCGCGCCAGTACGCTCCGGCTACACTCAAAAGTTTAAAAGCTTTTATTTTACCGGTGGACGGAATATGCGGACCCCGGCATAAATCCATATAATCGCCGTCCTTATAAATACTGACAACTTTTACGTCCGCCGGCAAATCATTGATTAATTCTACTTTGTAATCCTCTTTTCGAGAAGCAAACAATTCGATTGCCTTCTTCCGTTCAAGTTCTTCACGAATGAATGGATAATCGGCACTGATGATTTCCTTCATCTTTTTTTCAATTTTAGTGAAATCATCGGTGGTAAATGGTTTTTCGTATTCAAAATCATAATAAAAACCATTTTCAATAGAAGGTCCGATACTGACTTTAGTTCCCTTGAATACCGCCTGAACGGCATGCGCCATAACGTGAGATATGCTGTGACGTAATATATCCAATCCATTATCAGAATTAATATCAACAACATCCACCGAGCAATCTTTATTAAGAACTGAGCTTAAATCCGCGGGCATTTTGTCAACGTTTACCGCCACAGCCGAATCTAAAGCGCTTTTATCCCACAAAGTAATCGCCTCACTTACGGTAATTCCTGATTTCGCGTCGATTACTTTATTATCGGGAAACGATATTTTTATATCCATAAATTGCTCTATAACAAACCATTTTAAAAGGGCATCACCGGTTTGCTGATGCCCTTTTGATTGGCACTTGTAAAATTAATTTCCTTAAAAATGGTAGGCACGCAGGGATTTGAACCCTGGACATCCACCGCGTCAGGATGGCGCTCTCCCCCTGAGCTACGTGCCTATCTTTCCTCATCATTTTAGAATTGGAGTTACTAGCAGTAAACAACCGAGGTGTCAAGCAAATATCTTATATACTTAGACCTTTTCACGAAGCGCGATTAAGATATTTTATTCCGCGGCTTATATAAGTCGCGCCGGAGACGACAGTAAGCCCGGCTGTTATCCAGCAAAGAATTTTAATCCAATAAAAACCGCTGGTATCATGAACAACCGCTTTAAAAAGCAAAGCAAAAAAAATAGTGGCCAGTTGAAAAACCGTTGTTACCTTACTGATAAATACCGGCTTTATTTCATATTTTATCGACATCACGGACAAAATAACCATTCCGAGCACGATAATAAAATCTCTGCTGATTACTATTACTGTAAGCCAACTGGGAATCAAACCAAATACGGATAAAGAAACAAAGCTTGATGCAAGCAGTAATTTGTCTGCCATGGGGTCAATGAAAGCGCCAAGTTTTGTTTGTTTATTCAGAGCGCGGGCCAAAAATCCGTCAAAAATGTCAGTTAATCCGGCTATGGTAAATGTAATCAGCGCTGATTTATATGATTCCTGAATCAGGAAAATAATTATTACCGGAACAAGAATAATGCGCAGTAAAGATAGAAAATTGGGTAAATTCATAAAATCATTTTATATTTAAGTACAATATTTTTTCCATGATGTTTCTCACGCTGTTATATATAAACAAGCAATACGAATTAGCTGCGTAAATTCGGCCCATATGGAATAGTTTCCATTATCTTGGTTACAAGTTCTTCTATCACCTCTTCATAGGCCTTGTAATATTTCATATCCAGACCTTTACGGGTGAAGGCAAAATTTCTGTTAGTCGCGCTGTATTGACCTTTCCATACTATTTCACCATTTTCACTCTTTCGCAATTCGCAGCTCAAAGATATGGTTATAGGCCGGTAAAAAAACCCCTTGCCTTTTGTAGATTTATTTAAAGTTGAATAAAGAACCCCGTCTGCTCCCACGAGTTCATTGATTGTCCGCGGAGATATATTATTTATTTTTTCTTTGTTATCTTCAGTGTTCAGTTCTTGCAATCTTCGGTCAATAAAATCCGGCGATATTTTAGAGTAGCCTTTAAAATAAAGTTCGTCTATAATTCTTATCCGCAATAAACCGGGCGCAACGTCATCCCGGGTTTTATTTTCGACGGGAAGCACAGCGATGATATTTACCAAGTTTTTTTCAGGATCAACATCAGCTTTTTTTGTTGCCTTTGATGAGCATCCGGCGTTCAGGACAAATACTATAATAGCTAAATAATAGTAAATTTTGTTAATCTTCATCTTTCCTCCAATTATAATTTACAAACCATATAAACCCTATTAGGCTTTTGATTTAAAATTTCCAGAACACAACCCGCGTTTTGTTCCAACTCAACTCCCAGTGATTGGGGATCGCCCGCCATTTCAATTTCAAATTCAGCTTCCTGCCAGGTAAAAGTGCCTGGATATATGTTTTTAACTACATTTACGCGGCTTTGTAAAATATTTTTAATTTTTGAATACGCTGCGTAACTTTTTATTCCTTTTACGGCCAAAAATACCATTACTTTATTTGTGTTTTTAAGATTGTTATGAAGAAATCCCATTTTACGCAAGTCGTTTTCCAGCGCCGCAGATGATATAATAACATTGGCTTTTACGTTAAAATCTTGTTCCTGTCTGCTTTCCTGCGTTATCGTGTAGTACGCGATATACTTATCCGGATCTTGAACTATTATTCTTTTGATAAGCTGAAAATTTGCATCATTTACTGAAAGCTCGGAGAGGCTTGATCCCGTTTCAAGTATTGCTTTTTCCAGCGCGTTTTGTATCGCCTCTTCGCGGGCTTTGGCCACATTTTCATTGTTTATCTTAGCGCTTCCTTCAACACTGAGGGTAACATTACCATTCACCTCTTTCTGAGCGTTAACAGTAACCGCGAAGAAAATTAAAATAATAATGAGAGGCAAATATAAATATTTTTTCATGAATATATATTTCTGAATTAAGTTATTTAGCTGCCGCTAATTTTTTTAAGTTTTTCTATTTCTTCACGGATAATATTTCCTGCGATTTCCGGGGCCAGTTCACGCGTTATTTTTTCCGCTATTTCTGGGACCAGTTCACGCGCTATTTTTTCCACGATTTCTGCGGCGTGATTTATTATTTCTTCCTCTAAACGTGTTTTTGTTTCAGAGTCTTTGGTTTCATTAATTACTTCCTGTAAATCTTTCGGCTTGTTATTTTTCTCGTATCCTCTGCCGTCAACAACAATTACTTCCTGATTGTTGCGCGCGCCCGTTTCTTCCAATATATCTGTAAGTTCAAAAATCTTATTGTCTTTTATGGGATTTGAATCCATCTAAATTCCTCCCTAATAATATCGCGTATTGGCTTATTGGTGTGATAATTATCATAGTGCCCTAAACAGTTCAAGGTCAATAAAATAAAATGTCGGATATTGTTAATTCCTGGAATTTTTTAACTAATTCTACTCCGATTTCAAAAGCTCTATTCATGATTGATTGATTTTTCGCCGCCGGATCGGCATCGCTATTAACATGAATAATTCGTCCTGCCTCTTCCATCCCTAAACCGCTTCCTGTCATTCCCGCAAGATATCTTATTGATTTCTGATATAATTCGAGATTATCCGCTCTCTGTGAAACAACAAGCGCGTATGTTTTCCCTGTTTAACATAGATTTATGTCCACTTCGGGAAGATTCGCATAAAGAGAGTACCTTCTGTCCACAAGCAGTTTCATCTGCCCGGATATTCTATACATATAACTGAGGGTAGTCCCGCTCCTTCAATTACTTCTGCTATAAGTATTGAGGTATTCCCTTTTGCGCGCGGACTTCCGTTAAAAGCTAAAATTTTCGTTCAGTCTAATCCTTTTTAATTTTTTTAATTTTGTATTTTCTTATGATGACTCAATACGATAAATCCTCATAGATTCTATGTTTTCTTCAGCTTCTGATATTTTGATCATTTTTTCCTTTAAAATTGATTCTACTTCATTATAAGTTGTCTCGCTAAGCAAAATATTGTTCGGCCATTTTCTGGATAATTCTTGAAGCCTGAAGACAAAGTTTACGGCAGCTCCGATAACTGTATAATCCATTTTCTTTTCAAAACCGATGTTCCCCACAACTACTTCACCTGAATGAACGACCATGCCAGCAAATAATTTATCCTTGTATTTATTTTGACAATATTCGTTTACTTCACCCATTCTCCTTTGCATCTCCAGAGCAGCCATCGTCGCGTTTTCCGCGTCTGATGGAGATGAAACCGGAGCGCCGAAAACAGCTAAAAAACCGTCTCCCAGGTATTTGTCAACAATCCCCTGATGCTCGAAAACAATATCTCCCATGATGGAGAAGAAATAATTAAGCATGTCAACGGTTTTTTTAGGACCGATTTTTTTAGAAAGCAATGAAAAATCCCTGATATCTATATTCAGTAAGGTGACGACTTTTGATTCCTCAATAATCGGTTTTCCCGTGTCTTTTCCCACAATAATTTTATCAACCACTTCTCGCGGCACAAATTTCTGGAATAGTTTACGGATGCCTCTCTCTTTATCGGCCATGGCTAACGTTTCTTCGTAAAGCCTCGCGTTTCCAACGCAATGCTCACAGATGCGGCAATGGATTTTAACAACTGTTTATCATCAATAGTAAAAGCCGCGTCTATTTTGTTGACTAATTCTATCACGCCGACAATGCGCCCTTGTGAAATCATCGGAACAGACAGTATGGATTTTGTACTGATTCCCGTGGCATCATCTATTACCCCTGAAAAATGCGGATGCTGCTGAACATTGTCTGTCATAACGATCATGCCGCTATCAGCGACATATCCCGGTATGCCTTCTCCTCTTTTTATGTTTAGATTCTGTAATTCATTCATATCCAGGTTAAATGAAGCAGCAAATTTAAATTTCCCGTTTTCGCTCATGAGTAAATATCCAGCTTCTACGCTTATCGCTGCCTGAATCATGTCCATTGTGTAGTTTAAAAGCTTTTGTATGTCGAAAATTGAGGAGGATAAAGCGCTTCCTATTAACTGCAGTGATTACAGATCCTGATTCCGTTTGGTAACTGATTTTATCAGCCGATCTCTTTCAATCGCCACGGAAAGATGGTCGGCAATAGTTTCGATTGTTTCCGCCAATCTTTCACTTTGCTGTTGTGAAATATTATATATCAGTACAAAACCGATAATTTTTACACCAGCTTTTAATGGCATGATCAGACACGTATTCATTTGATTTTGTTGAAATATTTTATTATTGGCTGCGCCATTAATTTCTTCAAACTTATCAATAAACAGATTCCGCTGCTGGCTGATAACTTTTTCGAAAACAGTTTCTTTGAATGAAAATGATTTCGAACGATTCAGGTCTGTAGGTATCGAAGACATGAAATCGACGAGCGTTAATATACTGTCTTGTTCGCTGGTCACTCTAAGCAAAGCGATTATATCGCAGGGAATAATATTTTTTATTTCCTGGAAAATAGTCTGTAAAAGCTCTGATCCATTTAAACTGGAATTTACACAAGCGGATATTCTTTTTAACGATTGCATTATATTCTGCAGATTATGCACATCATTTATAAGATGAAGATTGTCATAGGTGAAAGCCGCGTTACTCAACAGTGGTGTTAACGTGTTTATATCGTCCTGAGAAAATATTTTTTCTGATCTTTTGCGAGAAATTGTGATAACGCCGATAACATCCTTGCTAGTCCTGAGCGGCATGCAGATGAAGGATTTTGTTAAATAATGCTGGCGGGGCGTCCTTCCGAAACGTGCGTCTTTTTCTATATCTTCCACCAACAAAGGTGACTTATTTATTACCGCGTATTTGGCAATGCTTTCATCAAACTTTATGAGCGTGCCTTTTTTGCCGAAATCATCCAAACCAATGTTTGCCTCCACAACAAAAAAATCTTGATTTGGCTTCTTCAATATAAGAACAGAACCAACATCCGCGTTAACTATTTTCAGCGCTCTTTCCAGAGTGATGTAAAGCAGATCTTCAGGGCTGAATGTTATATAGCAGAGATCGGATAGCTCCTTTAATGTCGCTAACTCTTCTGTTTTCTTTTCCAGGTTAAAAAATTTGTTTTTAAGTTCATTCTCGAGAATTTTAAACGATTGAACAATGTTGCCCAGTTCGTCACTGGCATCCATCAACGGTTTATGGCTGATTCTGTTTTCTACTGTTTTGGACATAGATATGGAAATTGATTTAATATAATCGACTAAACTTTTTAACAACCTGTAGCCAATAAAAGAAAAAACCAGTAAGACTAAAAAGAAAAAAGGAATATATTTATCTTCAATAATATTATACTTTACTGAAAAA
>JBFYYA010000201.1:0-4211 GCA_041310245.1 Syntrophaceae bacterium
GAAATATTATCAATCCATCGCGGCCAAAACAATACCTCTTAATTTCGGTATTAATCCTTCCGACCCGCCTCAAAAAAAACTGAGCACTTATATTCAGACGTTTATGTTTCGCCTTCTGCAAGAAGACAAGCAAACGTTATTCGGCAGGCTACTCGCCCACGAATTTTTTGAACCTACCGGCGCGCTCGACTCCCTGATCGAAGAATCGATAAAACCTTCGTTTTATTTTTTATCTTCGCTGGTGCGTGAAGTTTTAGGAAATAACCTCCCGGAAAAGAAAGTGGAACTCTGCACGATGAGTATCATCGGCCAATGTTTTTATTTTCGCAGCGCGCAGCCGGTAATTTTCCGCCTCCGCGGCAAAGACAATTACAGTAATGATGATATAAAAGAAATCGCTGATCATATAATTAATTTTTCATTAAAGGCTTTGGAGAGCTATTCAACAAATTAACAATATAGGTGCAGATATGTTTAAAAAAATACTTTTCCCTTTAATTTTTGTAATTTTGATGACCGGCGAAATTTTCGCCGCCCAACCGATAACCGCGGGAGAAACCATCAATCTTCAGCGCTGTATTGATATCGCCCTGCAAAACCATCCCGCGATTAACGCGGCACGGCATACTGTGCGCATTTATGAAAGCAGAATCGGCCAGGCCAGAGCGGGATATATGCCTCAGCTGACATTTCAATCCGGTTATCAGAGAATCGGGCCCGCTTCTTTATCCGGTCCGGATATTGACCCCTATAACCATTATTCAAACACTCTGAACCTGAGCCAAACTTTATTTGATTTTGGTAAAACTTCTGATCAAATAAAAATACAAAGTCTCAGCACCGAGTCGTCCCGAGCCGACCTTCAGGATATTTCCGGCCATGTTATCCTTGGCGTCAAACAAGCTTATTACAACTATCTGCAGGCTGAAATGAGCGCTGACGTTGCGCGAGAAACGGTTAATAAATTTCAGCGGCATTTCGAGATCGCCAACGCTTTTTTTGAAACCGGCAAACGCTCCAAAATCGATGTTACCAGCGCCGAAGTTAATCTGAGCAATTCTAAAATAAATTTTCTCAAAGCGGAAAATAATCTGCGCCTGGCCAAAGTTAATCTTAATAACGCCATGGGTTTATCCAATGCGCCGCCATATAAAATAAAAGACGATATGTCTTATAAACCTAATGATATTTCATTAGATATTGCGCGCGAAAAAGCCTATAAAAACAGGCCTGATTTGATGTCATTTTCCAAGAAAAAAGAAGCACTGGAAAAAAATGTTCTGCTTAACCAGAAAGGATATTTACCTGTGTTATCAGGCAGCGCCGGCTATGGTTATGTCGGTAACGATTCAACTTCAGACAGAAGCTGGAGTGTCGGTGTTGCTTTGACTTTTCCGCTTTTCACCGGATTTTCCACAAAATATCAAATAGATGAGGCCAAAGCTAACTTAAACGTTCTTAAGGCCAATGAAGATTCTTTGACACAGCAAGTTTCGCTGGAAATTGAATCAGCTTATCTTTCTCTAAAGGAAGCATCGGAAAGAATCGGCGCTGCTGAAACTATCGTCCGCCAGGCAATGGAGAACGTGGAACTCGCGGAAGGACGATATGAAGCCGGCGTCGGAAGTTCCATTGAAATAACCGACGCGATGATTACCTTGAACAACGCGAAAATGACCTATATAACTGCTCTGGCCGATTATCACATGGCTCAGGCTAATCTGGAAAAAGCAATGGGAGAAAACAAATGAACATCAAAAAGATAATCATTGCCACAATTATTCTTGTAATTGCCGTTATCGGTTTTTGTTCTTTTACCAAACACAAAAACAACGCCATAAAATATATTACAGAGACAATCGGACGGGGTGATGTGCATGCCATCGTCTCCGCCACCGGAACGGTTAACCCCGTAACCACCGTATCGGTCGGCACACAGGTTTCCGGAACAATAAATCAATTATTTGTGGACTATAATTCTCCCGTAAAAAAAGGACAGCTGCTGGCGACTATTGATTCGGCAACTTTCCAAGCGCAGGTTCAGCAGGCCAGTGCGAATTTGCTTCTGGCACAAGCAAACCTGGAAAAATCCAAGGTTGCCGTGCACGACGCTAAAACAAATTTCGAAAGAAACAAAACTTTGTTTGCCAAAAATTTCATTTCCAAAAGCGAACTTGATAATTCAGAAACAGCATATCTTTCTTCGTTGGCTCAGGTAAAAGCGTCGGAAGCGCAGGTTGCGCATTCCCGTGCCACGCTGAACTACGCGCAGACAAATCTTAGATATACCAAAATCATCTCTCCTGTTAATGGAACAGTAATATCCCGCAATATTGATGTCGGACAGACGGTCGCGGCTAGTTTTCAAACACCCACTCTATTCAGCATCGCGCAGGATTTGACCAAAATGCAGGTAAACACCAGTGTTGATGAAGCGGATATAGGAAGAATAAAAACCGGTCAGCCGGTTGATTTTTCTGTGGACGCGTATCCGGAGATAACATTCCACGGCAAGGTTTCAGAAGTCCGCAATTCTCCCATTATAGTGCAAAATGTCGTCACGTATGACGTAATCGTCGAGGTAGATAATCCGGAATTAAAACTCAAACCGGGAATGACCGCGAATGTTTCCATTGAAGTCGCCAACAAGAAAGACGCGTTGCTGATTCCTGACGCGGCTTTCCGCGTGAGAATTCCAAATCAAAGCCCCTACGGCACCAGAGAAAAAGGACGCAGCGTTTGGGTTTTATCAGCCAAAAAACCACGTCAAGTTATAATAGAAACCGGCATCAGCGATGGCAGGTTTACAGAAGTTATTTCCGGAGACATCAACGTTGGAGATGAAATTATCAAAGAAGTTAATGATCCGTCAAAAAAATCATCGTCATCATCAACCTCAAGGCCTCCGGGATTTTTAAGATAAAATGAATCTAATAGAGACGAGTAAATTACAAAAAATATATGTGCTGGGCGATAGCGAAGTCCGCGCGCTTGATGATGTTTCAGTAAATATCAATCCCGGCGAATTTGTCGCGGTGATGGGTCCATCAGGATCCGGCAAATCCACTTTTATGAATGTTATTGGCTGCCTGGATGAACCAACCAGCGGCAATTATCTGCTCGACGGCATTGACGTAAGCAAAATGGATCGCGATGAACTGGCCCAAATCCGCAATGAAAAAATAGGTTTTGTTTTTCAGGGATTCAATCTTCTTTCTCGCACCTCAGCGCTGGAAAATGTCGAGGTTCCCATGCTTTACAATAACACGCCGCCTAAAGAAAGAGGCGACAAAGCAAGGCAAGCGCTCAAAGCTTTGGGGCTGGAAGGCAGGGAACATCATCATCCCAATCAGCTCTCCGGCGGGCAGCAGCAGCGCGTGGCTATCGCCCGTGCCTTGGTCAATGACGCGCCTCTTCTTTTGGCTGATGAACCCACGGGAAATCTGGATACCAAAACAGGCGTGGAAATAATGGAACTCTTTGTTCGTCTCAATGAAGAAGATAAAATAACCATAGTTCTGGTCACCCATGAAACGAACATTGCCGCCTTCAGCAAACGCACGATAAAATTCCTTGACGGAAAAGTTATCAGCGACAGGAGAACCGCCCGATGATCAGCATTCCTTCTACCCTAAAAATATCGTTGCGCGCTTTACGCGTTAATAAAATGCGTTCCGCTTTGACCATGCTGGGAATTATTATTGGCGTGGCGGCGGTGATCACTATGATTGCCGTGGGTAAAGGGACGAGCGAAAAGTTATCTCAGCAGATATCCACCGTGGGCAGCAATATGATTATTATTCTGCCCGGCTCCACAACCGCCGGCGGTATCCGGGGAGGATTCGGCAGCCAAATGACGCTCACCCGCGCCGACGCGGAAGCAATTGAACGTGAATGCTCCGCTGTTTACGTGGTAGCTCCCGTATTAAATGGAGCGGCGCAAATAGTTTACAGCAATCAAAACTGGTCTACGAGCGTTTATGGAACAACAGACGGCATGCTCGAGGTGAGGGACTGGCCATTATTTTCCGGCAGAAATTTTAATGAACAGGACATCCGTAATTCAACAAAAGTATGCATCTTAGGGCAAACAGTTGTAGATAAATTATTCGGCGGCATAGACCCTCTTAATCAAACGGTGCGGATAAAAAAAGTGCCCTTCAGCGTTATCGGTGTTCTTGATAGCAAGGGGCAATCCGTGATTGGCCAAG
>JBFYYA010000202.1:0-8221 GCA_041310245.1 Syntrophaceae bacterium
AGTGGTTCTGGTACCACCAGCGCTGGAAAACAAAAATGCCTAAGAAACAATAGACACCTTTCAACTTTTGGGCATTGCTCAGTTTGCCAGAGGCAAGACTTCAATGATGCACACTAATAAATGTTTAATAATAAAGACTTCTTCTTGTAGTATTTATTAATGTTATTATTGGAAGCGAAATATCGGAAGTTAGAAAAATTTCAAAGGATTGAATATGAATATAGTATTATCTTGGCTTATCGATTCATTGAGTCAAAAATTATGAATATTTGAATAAACTATTTTTTGGAGGTATGTCATGAAACATTCTTCCCGTTTTCGTATAAGCGGCAAAAAGATTTTGATCTGCATGGGAATAATTTTCGGGATAATCCTGATCACTGTCTTTTTTAACATTAACAGGCTTTCCCGGCTGTATTTTGTCATTACCCTCTTCGAACCGGACAGGATAGTGGAAAACTTCCGATCTATGGGAGAGAGGATGGATTCGCGCGAGGTGAAAGCAGGGGATAAAACATTTGTTTTTCAGCGCCAGCCGCGCGCCTTGCCGGAGAGTTACGTTTTCAATGGCCAGAAAAAAAGCGTGAGGAAATTCATGGAACACACCGGAACTACCGGAATGATTGTGGTCAGAGACAATACCATCCTTTTTGAGGAATATTACCAGGGCAACACCGATAAATCAAAAGCCATCTCATGGTCGGTGGCAAAATCGTTCATCTCGGCTCTGATGGGTATTGCCGTTGCCGAGGGGCACATTAAAGACATTATGGACCCCGTTACAAAGTATGTTCCTTTTCTAAAGGGAAGCGGATATGAAGGCGTTCCTATAAAGCATGTCTTGCAGATGTCCTCGGGCATCCGTTTTAACGAAGACTACGCGGCTTTCAATTCAGATATCAACCGAATGGGGCGTTACTTTGCCCTTGGACTACCGCTTGATAAATTTGTGGCGTCACTGAAGCCAGAAAAAACACCAGGCACTTTCAACCAATATGTCAGCATGGACACGCAGGTGCTTGGAATGGTATTGCAGGAGGCAACAGGAAAAACAGTTTCACAATATACTGAGGAAAAATTATGGCAACCCCTTGGGATGGAGGCAAGCGCTTTATGGCTTGTCGACTCAAAAGGTATGGAGGCTGTATTCGGCGGTCTTAACGCAGTGCTACGGGATTACGCCCGTTTCGGTAGGCTCTATTTAAATAACGGTGCATGGAACGGACGGCAGATTGTTCCAGCTGCCTGGGTAAAGGCATCTGTTACGCCAGATGCCCCTCATCTATTTCCCGGTAAAAGGGATAATGCCAGCTGGGTACTTGGTTATGGCTACCAATGGTGGGTTCCGGAAAAGCCTGATGGCGACTATCTGGCAATTGGTATATATGGCCAAGCAATATACATATACCCGCGATACAATATAGTGATTGCCAAAACCTCAGCTTACGAAAACTACAATAAAGACGGCGACGACATGGAGATAGAATCTATCGAGATGTTCAGGGCAATTGCCCGGGGTATGGGGAGACTTAATTAAAAAAACCACTGTCATTAAATATATTTGTTAAAAGGCAGAGTAAAGGGTCCCAAGAAGTGGACATTCGCGGGTGCGTTTTCGCCCTCCACTGGGAGAGCATAATGTTACTATATTTCGTTTAATATTTTTTGGTTTTATTTATCCCCTAAAGCTGATGCTTTGTAGATATCGCTGGCAGCATCAGGACGTGATGAAGACAAATCATTTAAATTCTTATTATTATTGGATAAATATATTGAAAACAGAATTAATTTGGCAAATAACCCCACTTTTTGACGCCGATATTACTTGACACAAAATACGCTTTAATATAGTTACGCACCCAACAAGGAAGTTTATTAGCAATTCAATGAAAAGGAGATAATGAAGTGAGTTTGAAAAAATTTTTTTGTATTTCGGCAGTTATTGCAACTCTGGGGTTTTTTGTCGCGGCGAATGATTCTTTCGCCCAAAAGCCCGGTTTTGACGACAAAGAAATTCGCATCGCGCAGTTCAGCCCTCAAACGGGACCAGCGGCGCTTTGGGGTGCCGTAGCCAGAGGAACCAGCGTAATTGTTGATCTGGTCAATGATGAAGGCGGCATTCACGGTAGAAAAATCAAATATTTTATCCGTGACGACCAGTATAACCCATCTCAGGCGATGGCCGTGGTACGAGAGCTGGTAGATAGGCAGGGGATATTTGCCTTTACCGGCGGCGTTTCCGGCGCGGGCTGCCATGCCGTCAAAGGTTATCTGGACAACAAAAAGATACTATGGGTTGTGCCCGGCACCGCTTCGCTCAATCCCATTGATGATCCGCCCAGCCGTTACCGGTTTCACGCCTATCCTCTTTTTCAGGATGAAACGAGCATCCTGACCAAGTATATTGTGGAAAAAAGAGGATTGAAGAAAATCGGTTTTCTGTATCAGAATGATGTTTTCGGTAAAGTCGGCTTGGAAGGCAGCAAGCGGCGTCTTGATGCCATGGGAATGAAACTGGTTTTGGAAATCCCCGTAGAGCCTACTACTACGGACGTTTCTTCGCAGGTATTGCGACTGAGAAACGCGGGAGCCGAAGCAGTTTTCATGTGGGTTAACCCCTCCGTGGCCATAATGATGCTGAAAACCAGCGCCAGTGTCGGCTATAAACCGCAATGGATTTCTCATACCGGGCTTTCCGATTATCAGGTTATGTATCATATTTCGGACGGCCTCTATGAAGGCGTTATTACCTCCGCCGCCGCTCCCGAGCCCGAGTCCAAAGATCCTCTGGTAACAAAATACAGAAACGCGGCAAAGCGCTTTGCCCCACAAGACCGCTGGGGAGTGTATATGAGCGTGGGAATTATCTACGTTGAACCGTTAATTGAGGCCCTGAAAAGAACAGGAAGAAATCTGAGCACGGAAGCAGTTATCAAGGAATTGGAAAACTTCAGAGAATGGAAGGGCCTCGGTGCTCCTATTACCTGGACTAAGGATCAGCGTCAGGGAGTAGATTCCATCCAGGTAGCTAAATGCGGTCCCAACGGCACGCACATAATGCTGCAGGATTGGACGCCAAACGATCTGGCCACGTGGAAAAAGAAGAAGAAATAATTAACAACATAAGGATTTGACCCCTGACGTTTGAAACAGGGGTCAAATCCTTAGTAACATAATATATTTAGATAAGTACCATCAGACAAACCTTCTCTTGAAAATTCAATATCCCGAAATCTATGAATTTGTCTAACCTCTGATATAAAATCCTTAAAAGATTCCGGCCGCCTTTTCTTCGACAGTTATTTTTTTTGCATCTGAGAGGCCTTTTTGCCCAACTCAAAAGCCTGCCCTATTGCAGTTTTGTCGTTGATAATATCTGCCTTTTCGGCGGCTGAAGCCATTACAGCTCCGAGCCAGCTTAACTTCGTCATATCCGCTGTTGACTTAAAACTATGGACAATCGGATCAGCCGTATGCGGGTTTGGATCGCCGCACACGGTAATCAGGCCAATGCGCTTGCCCTTCATTTTCGGATAATAAGCTTTCTGCCAGTGCCATTCGGCGTCAAAGAGCGCTGTCCACCTATCGAGATACGCTTTCATCTGCGCGGTCATCGCCCAGAAATAAACAGGGCAGCTGTGAATGATGGCATCGGCATCGAGTATCTTCTTATGGATTTCGGGCATATCGTCTTTAAGCACACAGATTCCTGTTTCGTTGCACTTTTTGCAATCATGACAGCCGGATATTTTCAGTTTATTCAGAATAATTTTTTCCACATCAGCACCGGCGTCTTTAGCGCCAGCCAGAGCCTCATCCAGAAGCATATCGCTGTTTCCGCCGACTCGCGGACTTCCCATAACGCCCAACACTTTCATTATTATCCTCCTGTTTGGCTAATAAATGTTTACCAATTTAGTAACTTTTTCAGCGCAATTTGTAAACAATAAAAACGCTAAAGAATTCTTTGTGCTATTCTATAAACAAAACTCTTATTCTTTTGTACATTCACGACCTGAAAATAGAACTGATGACCCGATGAAATGAAAAAGAGGTGGCAGAACAATTGTCCCACCTCCCCTTTTCATTAAAACATTCTTTAGAAACGGTATTTACATAATTAAATAGGGAAGAAAAAACACCACTATAATAACTATGTTTATAATCACCGAACCAATAACATAATACATCAATTTTCGGGAATCCCATTTCGCGCCAATTTCATAAATTGAAAAAACCACCCCAAGAATAACAAATGCAAGAAGAAGAAGCACGGCGTGCGTTGTCCAGTGGTGCCCCAACGCCGCTTTCATAACATTCATCACCGAGCTGCTGACTTCTTTAACAACTAAAATAACCGCGTTTAGAAGATTGGCCACCACCAGCGATAGGCCAAATCCCAATGAATATTTGTTCATATTTGTTTTATTTTTTATGACTGCCGTTTTAATATTTTTATTTTTGTTTATATTTGTTTTTTTCATGGCCTCACCCCCTCAATCCTATCGTTACGCCCTTGCTGATGATGCCGCCGGCGCCTTCCATAAACAGTCCCAATAATATAATCAGCGCACAGATTGCCAGAACCAGGTTTTTATTCTTCCTGTTGGTCAGGGGAGTATTTTTATAAACCGCTATCGGCAGATAAATGCCCAACAACAACATTGCGAAAAAGATATGCTCTTTTACCTCCATGAAAAAATTATGAGCCCAGGGCCAGGCGCCAGCTTTTATAATATCTCTTTCTGCCCCATAATAGGTAACATACCAGTAACCGCCGATGAGAAAAGAGATTACAATCAGCACAGCAACAGCCAGGCTCAGCATTTTAATTCTCTGATAATTTTTCTCTCCGGCATTCAAGACATCCATGAACAATGCAACAGCGCAAAGGATGCCCAAAACGCCAAAAAGCACATGCGACATCATAAATCCCTGATTCAGCATTTTTTCTCCTTTCATGAACAATCAAACTAGGGTTGGTTATTTAGTTAACGTTTAAAATAAAACGCCGTAGCTGAGACAACGCACCGCCCTTATAAGCGCAAACATGTTTCGGAGTGATTCGAATACGGTAAGTATATAAAGAATTGCCTGCTTCTGTCAATGCGATAAAATTACAGCATATCAGGTGCTTACGCCTGATCAAAAGCGCAATTACCGCGAAAATATTTTCCGGGCAGATAATCTGGTTTTAATTTCGAATACTTATTCATTTAAAAAAAGAAGAAGCGCTCCATTGTCAAATATGTTAAAAGTTCGCAGTAAAATATATTTTTATTAAAGGATATTTTGTGCAAATCCTCGATGGCCTTAAAGTTATTGACGTCACCCAGTTTATTTCCGGTTCGCGCTGCACGCAGCTTCTGGCCGATATGGGCGCAGAGGTGGTAAAAGTTGAACCGCCGGAAGGCGATACGCTAAGAATTAATTTTCAGCTGATGCCCGGCGCAGAGCGCTGTTACTCTGTGCTTAACCGCAATAAATACGGAATCGCCGTCAACTGGCAGGAGAAAGAAGGGCAGGAAGTAATGCGGCGGCTCGCCGCGCAGGCGGATATTTTTGTGCAAAACCTCATCCCCGGCGCGCTGGAACGAAACGGCCTGGGTTATGACGATTTAAAAAAATTAAAACAAGATATTATCTACACGCAAATTTCCGGCTTCGGCGCGACTGGCGTTAATCCCGAAAGAGCCGCCTTCGATATCATCGCGCAGGCAACCGGAGGGCATTTCTGGAACGACCAGGATACCTACCTGATGCCCGCCAACTACTGGGGTGATTTAATGGCCGGCGCCTACGCCACTAACGCCACCCTGCTCGCGCTGATTCACAGGATGAAAACGGGACATGGTCAATATATTGATTTATCCATGCAGGATATCATGTACTTTAACAATTACCGCGCCCTGATGGACAAGGCGCTGGGAGAAACAGCGAAGGATATCGAAAAGAGACTGGGCAGAAAACCGGAGGAAGTAATGAACTCTTCCGACCGGATGCCCTTCTATGGTTTTTTTAAATCAAAAGACGGAAAAGTAGCCATTGTTTCCATAACTGCGCGCCAGTGGAAAACCCTTTCAGAAGTAATCGGGCAACCGGAAATGGTGACCGACCAGAAATTCAATAATATTATTTCTCAAATCCATAATCATAAAGAAGCCGTCGCACTTATCGAAGAGTGGACTTCGCTTCATACATCGCAGGAAATAATAAAAATTCTAGAGGGTAAAAAAATTCCCTGCGGCATAGCCTACACCAACGAACAGGTAAATCGCGATGATAATCTGAAGGCGCGCGGAATGTTCCAGAAAGTTAACCATCAACAATTCGGCGATATCGACATTCCCGGATTTCCGTATAAGTTTTCAGAAACTAAGGCAAGCATCCGCATGCCGGCGCCCGCGCTGGGAGAGCACAGCAGATTTATTCTGGAGAGGTGGCTAGGCTATTTACCTCAGGACGTTAATAGGCTTTATAAATCCAGAATAATAATTTAATCTGAGGATATTTTTCTTAGTTCCCACCGCAGAATTTTTTCTGCCGTGCCATAAACTGTTATAATATTAAATAGATAAGTTCCGGATTCAAGAAATAACAAGATTCTCTTGATTTTTTTACAGACAATGCTGTATTGTTTATGACCGATAGTTCTGTAATATGCAAATTGCCGGATATTTGTAACCTTTTGCTTCCTGATATAAAATTTAAATTCAGGCAGTGTTCAGTGACAGGACAATAATTCCGCGTAAAAAAATAATTTGAGGAGTGTGTTATGGCATTAAATCCGTTAGTTGATTCAAGAGATGTAAGGTTTGTGCTTTTCGAAATTCTGGAAGCAGATAAGTTGAGCAAACACGAAAAGTTTTCCGGTTTTGACAAGGACACGTATGAGGCCACCCTTGAACTGGCAGAACAGCTCGCCGTGGAGCAGGTTTATCCGGCAAACGCCGAGGCCGACAAGACCGGCGCAAAATATGATCCCAAGGCAAAAACGGTTACGGTTCCTGAGGGATATAAAACAGCGATGAACCTCTACATAGAGTCCGGTTTCCCCGGTTTGGGAAACGACCCCCAGTGGGGCGGCACCGGAATGCCTGAGGTTATCTGCCGGGCAGTGGCGGACTATTTTTCGGCAGCCGGCGTTGCTTTCATTGTTTATGATACTTTAAGGGGCGGCGCGTCCAGGCTAATTGAAAATTTCGGAACAGACGAACTGAAAAAAATCTACCTGGAAAAAATGTCAACCGGCCAGTGGGGGGGCACGATGTGCCTGACCGAACCCAGCGCCGGTTCCGATGTCGGCGCCTTAAAAACAAAGGCGGTAAAGCAAAAAGACGGTACCTATCTTCTCACCGGGCAGAAAATATTCATTACGGCCGGTGACAACGACCTGTATGAAAACATCATTCATCCGGTTTTGGCTCGCATTGAAGGCGATCCTCCGGGAACTCCGGGAATATCCATATTTATCGTTCCCAAATATCATGTCAATCCAGACGGAAGCCTCGGCGAGAGAAACGACATCGTTACTTCCGGCATTGAACACAAAATGGGCATCAAAGGCTCGGCAACTTGCTCCTTGAGCTTAGGCGATAACGGAAAATGTGTTGGCTGGCTTTTGGGCGAAGAACGTCAGGGCATGAAAATCATGTTCCAGATGATGAACGAGGCAAGACTTGACGTGGCAGATCAGGCGCTGGGAGCGGCAAGCTCCGCCTATATGCACGCGGTGACTTACGCGAAAAACAGAATCCAGGGAAGTGATCCCGCCAAAAAAGGTGATTTCTCATCGGCAACAATTGTGAAACATCCCGACGTCAAAAGAATGCTTCTTTGGATGAAGTCCCAGGTTGAAGCGATGCGCATGCTGACGCTTCTGGCCGCTATCTCCGGTGATTTAAGTCATGTTGAAAAGGGAGAAAAAGCCAAAGAAGCCAAAGGACTGCTCGATTTTCTTATTCCGCTTTGCAAAGCGGGCAATTCTGACCTGGCCTGGCTGGTTACGTCGGAGTCTATGCAGGTTTATGGCGGCTACGGCTTCTGCTCGGAATATCCGGTCGAACAGTTGGCGCGCGATTCCAAAATTCTGGCTATATATGAAGGAACACACGGCATTCAATCTATGGATTTGACTATGAGAAAACTGCTTATGAATCCGGAGATGTTCAATTATACAGTTTTCAAAAAAAGAATCGCTCAAACCTTAGAGAAGGCAAAG
>JBFYYA010000203.1:0-2943 GCA_041310245.1 Syntrophaceae bacterium
CGTCTGATTTGATGGACAGGTTGATCCCGTCTTTTTCCGTGCTGAATACTTGAATATCAACGTCTTTTTCAGGATTTAATCCCATATTGGATAAAAGCGCGTAAGAGAAGTCTTTTGCCGATGTGGATGGATAAACGACCATGGGGGGTAATGAATATATTTCTTCGGGATTTCCCACAATGCCGTTTTGCGCGGATATCTCCGTTAATATAAAACCATTTTTACGAGCATAGTTTTTTAGTGCCTTGGGGAAAAGGGCATTCTCGCCGTAAAGTATACGCAATCCCTGCACCAAAGGACGCGCCTGTTTCACATCTGTTTTAGTTATGATCCAATCAACAAAAAATTCTGCTGATAGAGGAGATCCTATGGTAACGGATTTGCTCTGCTTTGTCATGCTGTAATTTTTAACGGTGGCGAAAATCTTTCTTAAAATTACGATAACATCGTCTTTCTGGTCAACTTTGACCAAATGGAAATTTGACCAACTGTCGCTTACAACCTTTCTGAGATTATCCGGCGTTTTATTCTCTAAATCAAGAAAGAGGGTAGTGCTGTCATCAAATTCAATAACCGGCATCTTAGAGCAGTCAACAGTTATCTGGCCGGTTTTAGGAATGGGCAGATAGTAATTACCGGCAGAGGTGACCGTTGCGTTCATTTGAGAAAGAACATGCTTTATAACGGCAAGGCGAGCTTCCGGCGGCATGGTTATTATTTCATCAGAACCGGTAATTTTATCAATGCTTGATTCAATTAATTTATCCTCCGCGGGGCTTTTAGCGGCGAGGACAGAGAAATCATCTTTTGTGGGCAAAGTAATAGTATGGCCGGCATAAATTCTATTAATATTTTTAATGCCCGGATTAAGTGATTTTATAATCCTGTATTTTTCTTTTATATTTGAGGTGTCTTTGATTTCACGGGCGATAATTTTGTATAGTGTGTCGCCTTCCTGAATCAAATAAGTTTTGCTTCCGGCAACAGGGGTGACTGGAACAGCAGGTGAGGCATCCGCAATTGCAAATGTCGGCTCTTGTTGCTTTTCAGCGAGAGGTCTTCCGGGAAGAATTAATTTTTGGCCAACGCTTAATTTATTTATGTCTTCAATATGGGGGTTAAGTTCCTGAATTAGGCGGTAATTATCAGCGATGTCCGCTTCGGTAACTCCGGGGATATGTCTCACTATAATGGAAAGGATATCACCTTTTTTTACAATGTAAGTGTACAAATTATCTTTGGAAACTGCTGTTTTTCTTAAAGTTATTTGCGCGGTATCTTCTTGTGCCCAGACTGATTGGCCCGAAAAAATTAAAGAAAACATAACGGCAAAAATTGCCCAAACGAATTTTTTAATCATTTTGCCTTTCCCCCTGAATTATAGAAAGTAACATAATACAGCGTAACTATGGAGAAAAATACTCCAAATAATAATAAAAGTCAACTGCTTATAGCGGTAATATTGGATATTTTTATCGGGCAGAATAAAGACGAAAAAAGTGTTTAGGTAACTTTTTTCATGGCGGCGATGGCAACTTCAATCTGATCGTCATCAGGTTCGCGGGTGGTTATCTTCTGCAGCATGAGTCCCGGCCAGCTTAATATCTGAACTAACCTGGAATGAGTGTATTTTCCCGTAAAACGGATTGCTTCGTAGGAAATGCCAGCGATAACAGGCATCAGCAATAATTTATAGACCACTCTGTGAAAAAAATCAGGCCGTCCCAGAAGAGAAAAAATCAAAATAGATACGATCATAACAAATAAAATAAAGCTTGTTCCGCACCGGGGATGGCGGGTGGAGAAATCTTTGACGTTTTGGATGGTTAAATCTTGTCCGTTTTCCCAGGCAAAAACCGTTTTATGTTCCGCTCCGTGATACATATAAACACGACGCATATCGGCCATAAGCAGAGTGGAAGCCAGAAAGCAAAGAAATATTCCCAAACGCAAACAGCCTTCCAGCAAATTCAACAGCAGTAAGTTTCCGATGTATGGTTTGATTTGCGTGAAAAAGAAAGCGGGCACAATAATAAAGAAAAAAATCGCGACACTAAAGCTAAGGGCGAAGGAAAGATACATATGCCAGTCTTTGGGTTTTGTTTCTTCTTCAGAAAGAGCGACTTCAGCGGAAAACATCAGCGATTTTATTCCGACAAACATCATTTCAAATAAAGTAATTGTCCCGCGTATAAACATCCATCCTAAAACTTTATAACGTTTAGTGAGCGGTATATATTCTCTTTCCTGAAAAATTATTTCTTTATTTGGTGAACGCACAGCCGTGGCTATCTTGTTGCCGTGACGCATCATAACGCCTTCGATGACGGCCTGTCCTCCCGCGATATCTTCTGCTTTGGGTTTTGCGCTCATTTATTTATTGATCAGCCTTTAAGCGAATTATTGAGCGCCTACTTATAGCATTTGTCGAGCCCTGTCAAATGTCATCTGTAAATTGATTGTTGCAAGTTTGACCTTCAATGATATAATGTGCAGTGTATTTATAAAAGAGGAGGGTGTGAAATGGCTTCCATTGATTCGTCAAGTGTTTTTATCAAGGAATTTCAGGAAAGATACGAAAAAAAATTACGGGAAAAAGAAATGGAAATAATCGAGCACTGGAAGTCTCAGTTGGATAAGATTATCGCCACGAGGCCGGATAGTATTGCATCTTTACAGCTCCAGCTGACAAAGACAGCCGAAATGATGGCCAATCGTATCCGGGTGTTGAAAAAGGGATAATCATGGAAAGTATCGCCAATTTTTTATTTGAAGTGGGAATGCTTAATAAAACTCCGCGCACCGGATATCAGTTTCTGGGTAGCGGAAAGGAATCGGTTTCCGAACACATTTTACGAACTTTATATGTGGGATACGCACTATGTAAAATGGACGAAACGCTAGACGAAAATCAAGTGCTGAAGATGTGTCTTTTCCATGATT
>JBFYYA010000204.1:0-8949 GCA_041310245.1 Syntrophaceae bacterium
GCTCTTTAAGCTTTTCCGACGACCACGAAAAAACCAATCAGCTTAAACCGATAAACATGTACGGATACTCAAAGCAAATATTTGATTTATGGGTTTTGAAAAACAAACTGGAAGATAAAATTGTGGGCATAAAATTTTTCAATGTCTTCGGCCCCAACGAATATCATAAGAGCGATATGACCAGCATCATCTACAAGGCTTTTAACCAGATTAGAGAAACGGGAAAGATGCGCTTGTTCAAATCATACAGAAAAGAATATCCTGACGGCGGCCAGATGCGTGATTTTATTTACGTGAAGGATTGCCTGAATGTGATGTGGTGGTTTTTAAAAAACCCTGAAGTCAAAGGCATATATAATTTAGGAACAGGCAAGGCGCGAACCTGGAAAGATTTAATCAAGGCTGTGTTTGCCTCGCTGGAGCGCAAAGCCAATATTCAGTATATTGAAATGCCCGTAGCGCTGCGCAATCAATATCAGTATTTTACCGAAGCGCAGATGAATAAACTCAAATCAGCCGGATGTCCAGTTATCTTCGCGCCGCTGGAAGAAACAGTGCGGGATTACGTTGTTAATTATTTACAGAATACAGATCATCATTTAGGAAAATAAAAGTGAAAAGAGAAATAGTTTGCATTATCCCCGCGCGCTATGAATCCAGCCGCTTTCCCGGCAAGCCTCTGGCTGATTTGTGCGGCAAACCGATGATTCAACATGTTTACGAGCGCGCATCGCGCGCCAAAGCCCTTCCTTATATGGCCGTGGCCACGGACGATGAAAGAATTTATGCCGCGGTTAAAAAATTCGGCGGCAATGCCATTATGACCTCCGCAACGCATCGTTCCGGGACGGATAGAATCGCCGAAGCCGTGAAATCTCTGAATCTTTCCGCCGATGCTATTGTTGTAAATATTCAGGGCGACCAGCCGGTTTTTGAACCGGCGCAGGTGGATGAAGTGATCGCGCCGCTGATTGCCGAGCCGGCCATAGTCATGTCCACATTAATTTACAAAATAGTTTTGGAAGAAGAAATAAACCACCCGCACGCCGTAAAGGTTGCTTTTGATAAAGATTATTTTGCTCTTTATTTTTCCCGCGCGACCATTCCTTATGTACGCGACAAGAAACTTAAAGCGGATTACTACAAGCATCACGGGATCTACGCTTACCGCCGTGATTTTATCGATACCTTCACCGGGTTGCCTGAAGGCAAGTTGGAAAAGCTCGAAGCGCTTGAGCAGCTGCGCGCTTTGGAACACGGTTATAAAATAAAAGTTGTTATTACGCCTTATGATTCCGTTGAAGTCGATAATCAGCAGGAATTAGAAAAGGTGCGCCGGATTATTAAGGCAAAAAATAGATCTAGAATAACCCAGATTTTTGCTGCTGAATAAATTTAATCCCACTCCAGCTTGTTGGCTGCCAGGTTGTTTTCTATCTCTTGCTTTTTTCCTTTGGCCAGTTTTTTTAAATAGGCATTCAGGATATTTTCGATATCGTTTGTCCTGGCAACATCTTTCAGCCAATCTATTTCGGCTTCATGAATTTCCTTGTCGGCCAGCGAAATAATAATTGCGTCATGGATAAAATATCCGGCTATTTTAGAATTGGAAAAACGAGGCGGCAAATCTCTGATATTTTTGTTGTTAATTATTTCATCAATCGCGTTTTTACAGAATTTCTTTTCGAAACCCATTATCGCTCCGATGCGCATCATGAATTGTTTTTCTTCATTCCGGATTTCGCGATCCTTGCGAATCAGAATCATTAACCCTCTAAAATAAAGGCTTCTGTCAATAATAGAGATTTTCATAATTTCCGCTTGGTTATTGTTTTACGGCAAAATATTCTGCAAGAAAGTTAATTATCTAAACAGCTCAAAATGAACGTCTGTTGCTGGATGTTTAAAAAATCTTTATAATTCCAAACCCCTTTTCTTTGCTTCTGTATAAAGTTTCCAGATACAGATACCTACGGCGATAAAAAAGGATATAAGCATTATATTGGGTGTTGTTCCCAGGATTTCATCGATAAGATAGCCGATATAAAGGAACAAAAAAGACGATACAACCATCGCGACTCCCCACGCAGATAACATCAGGATACCGCCAAGCTTGGCATATTGCTTCTGTCTTTCCTTTTGTTTTTCTGTTTGTAAAGATTCCTGATTCATTCTTTGTTCCTGATTCAACGTCCATTAAAGGGGGAAAATTATCATGGTAGGTTTTGATACGCCAATAGTTATTGTTACACCTGGATGAAATTAATGAATCTCTTGGCAAGGTCAAATGCCGGTTCGGTAAAAAGCGCTATCAGCAGACACAAAAGAATGAATATAATGATTAAGTCAGAATTTCGCACGTTTCGATATTTTTTTTTGACTATTAGAAGAGTCATGCCTCCAGTAATCAGCACAGCCAAATGCAGGAACGGAAAAAGTTTTAGAAAAAAATCCATTTAACCCTCCTTGGTGGTAATAGTATAAGGCATAATTATGAAAAACAATATAGATGTCAAGGCAAATAAAAAAGGCCGGCCTTGCTTAAAACCTTGGCCGGCCTTTTTGGTCTCTAATTTAAATTAATTTTACTTGTCATCATCATCATCGTCAAAAGATGACAGTACGTCTCCTTCTGAACCTTCAGGAATTTCCGCCTGTAAAGAGCGGCCAATACCGCGAACCAAAAGGAACATGATAAAGAACAGAATAATCATGGCCATGCCGAGAATAACGATGATTGTCGCTGTCCAAGCTTTCGATTCTTTGTCAATGCTTTCTGAAACTTTTTTCATTGCTTCATTATATTTTTCAATTTCCACGCCCAGGGATACAGCTCCGAAACCGGCAGGAGCGGGAATGTTAGACGCGTAAAATGGGATTGGCGCGTAGGCGACAAACTTGTTGATTGCGCGATAGTTATACATTTTGATCCCTGATTTTCCGGCTACTGCGTCTTTGGCCAGAGCAAATATATTGGGATCCATGAAGCCCAAGTTGAACATGTTCAGCGCCTCTTCGCCCCTTTCCATAAGCCTCTTAAAGTTTTGTTCGTTGACTGTCGGAACAACTGATCCGTTATAGTTGAGCCCAGCTATATGATAATCATTGGGATGAGAAATGATAAACCCGCGGGAATCGAACATATAGGCGTAATTGCCGGTAGAAGCGTCGGATTCAAAGACTCTTTCTGCCTGCGTGGGAACCAGCTGATCGGTAAACTGAGCCAGATGCCGATAGTCCAAAGACAGTACAATCATGCCCGCGAAACCGTTTTGATCGAAAACCGGCGTGGCAAAACGGACAACACCGGAGAATCTCTTTCCTTTATCAAAAG
Source organism: Syntrophaceae bacterium (assembly GCA_041310245.1). Taxonomy (GTDB): domain Bacteria; phylum Desulfobacterota; class Syntrophia; order Syntrophales; family Smithellaceae; genus UBA4810. The sequence goes on from JBFYYA010000204.1 coordinate 3,335, forward strand.
CATCCTTGTTTATATACCAGCCGGTAACCGGGGAAACATAAACTTCACCCTTGTTTAGTGTTTTTGTGCTGGCAAAGTAACCTTCAGACTTATATGTCGTGTTGGCGGGAATGCTGACATTCGTCAGTTTTGCTGCCGGCAGAGCTTTGCCGTCAACGATCTTTATTTTTTCGTTGCCGTTTTTGTCAATTAGCGCGAATTCTTTGTATAGCGGAACCAATACCTGCCGGACTTTGCCGTCTCTTTTTACCCAGAGCGGTTTTTCATTTTCAGAAACAAACTGTTTGTACACGGTTTCTGTCGTGGGAATGATGGTTGCAATCTGCAAATCTTTTTTACATTCCATGAGAAAACTGGCAATTTGATTTGCTGTGTTGACGGTTCTCGCTTTTATATCTTCCTGAACCTTGGCGTCGAGAACGTTCACGGCCCTGTCTTTTATTGTAACACCCAACTTAAACATTCCGTTAGCAATTAAAAACGCCATCAGCGATAAGGGGATTACAATAAGCAGGAAGAATACGCCTCCTATATTGAAAAACTGCCTATCTTTTTTGCTTTTTGACATTATAAATTCCCCCTAACCTTTGTTAATTTTTAGTTAACTTGTTAAATAATTAACCCAAAAAGTAACGCGTGTAAGGGTTAGCAAACAAAAGCACCAAAGAAACAACCAGGGCGTAAATGGCGATAGATTCGGCCATAGCCATACCGACTAACATGGTCATCATAATTTTTCCCTGCACGCCGGGATTTCTGCCCACTGCCTGACAAGCTCCGCTGGCTGCGGTTCCAATACCCATTCCCGCGCCAACAGCGCCGATACCGATGGCCAAACCAGCGGCGATCATTGCTCCGACGGCAAAGTTAGCTTTCGCGGAATCCGCAGCCGGAATAACCTCCGCAGCAAGACCTACCGAACTTGACGCTGCCAAAATTACTATGGTGATAGTGGTAGCCCAAAATTTTTTACCGAGTTTTTTTAACATTACTTTTTTCTCCTTTCCGATTAATGTTTGATAATAATTCATAGGCAAACTAACATAAATTATATTTACTGAAAAGTGAAAATAATCTTGTTTTTATGCCACCCGGTTGAAGTGCACGATACGTGCCATTATCAGCAATAAAGGCCGAGGAATTAACAGTTTAACTGAATAGTCAGGCCTTTAACCGCTTGCCGGTAGAGCGTCTAATTGCCTGAGATTGTTTTGATTCGTCTGACTTTGAGTTCATTATCTCCAGGAATGTAAATATCTGAATATTTTATTTGGTGGGTTCCGCCATCGGAATCAATTCTTGTGCTTGGTTGAAAGTTTTGTTAAATTATCATGTCTAAAACTTTAAAAACATGTAGAAAGAATAGGGAAGGCTCTTTAAATTTACGGTTAGCCCAATAATTTTTGCCCGCCATATTTTATATTGAAATTTTACGGTTAGACCGTTAAGATCAGTTTAAATCGCTTTTAAGGGTTTTCTTGTTTTTGGTAAAGGATTTTTATGCAGGAAATTTTGACCGCGGTTACCTATCCGATAGTTTGGCTTATTTGTTCTTACTTTTTAGGAATTGAAAGCGGCCTGGGAAAACTTCTTATTTCTCTTACGGCGGCAATTCTGGTCTATGTATTAATGGGAATGGCTAAATCTCAGAAAGCGGACGATAAAAACGGAGAGGATGCCTGAAAATAATATTCTCAAATCAATCTGTATGTTCAGATCATTTTATAAATCTTATACAATTAATAAAAAGACGGCAAATATCATCGTTTTGGGGATAATATAAATGCGCATCTGGCTTGCCACTTCAACCGTAATTCTTCTGATTGTACTGCTTGCCCTTACGGTAAATAACGCCAAAGAAAAAGAAATGGTTGAGATCTTTAGCCGTCAACAGCTCGCTTACGCGCAGAGTACCGCCGCGAGAATGCTGGATGTATTAAACCGGGTAGAAAAAAATGTAAGAGTGCTTGACCGCGTTGCTTCACCGGATAAATTATCAAAAAATCTGGATGATGATTACAGAGCTATTTTTTTGGGTTGGGAGAAAATAGTGGAAGCTGCTTTTCTTTTTAACAAGGATGGGAAAGTAATGCGGGCTTTTCCCGCTAACGCCGCCGTCCCCATTAATATGACGGATCATTTTGTAAATCTTAAAAAGCGGCAAAAAAACTACATCAATTTAGTTGTAAATGAAAAAACCGCCCAATTTGACACGGCGCATAAAGAGGATTGGCGCTTTGTTTTTGGTTATCCTATTTTGCGCAACGGTGATGTATTTTCCGGCGCGTGGATGATGTCGCTTTCCCTGGCTGCGATAATTGAAGATTATGAAAAACAGATATATGATAACGCAATGGGTTTTTTGTGGCTGGTTGATGAAAGAGGCCACGTCATTATTCATCCCGATCCGTTTTTTGTCGGGAAAAGCATAAATCAGCTGGTTGAAACCGTAAATCAAAAAGACATAGACCTTTCTTTTGAAAGAGGAAATTATTTTGACGCCTTAGTTTTCAGAAACGGACAGAAAGATCAAAGAAGTATTATCGCCCATTATCCAGTTGAGTTTAGCGGTAAACGATGGTTTGTGCTGATTGCCTCTCCTTACAGCAAAGTTGTTTTGCCTGTGCGTAAAACGTTCGCCTACACTCTCTTCAGCGTGATCATGCTTATACTGGTTGTTGTTATCGCGAGTATTTCTTTTGCCTTTTGGGAGGGCAAAAGACTGCGGCTAGCGGAGGAGGAAAAACGATTAAAAGAAAGCCGTGATTGGGAGGAAAAACTTCTGCGGGAAAAGAAGACCATCGACGGTATTATCGAAGGCTCTCCCATACCCACGTTTGTTATTAATCACGAGCACAAAGTAATATTGTGGAACCGCGCCTGTGAAGAGCTTACCGGTTATTCAGCAAAAGATATGGTGGGCACGGATAACCATTACAAGCCTTTTTATTCCGTCAAAAGGCCGGTGATCGCTGATTTGTTAATAGATGAAGATGTGGGAAAATTAAGCGAATATTACGATACAAAAAAAGTTAAAAAATCAGAAAAGGTTTTTGGCGCTTACGAAGCCAATGATTATTTTGAAAACCTGGGAGGGCATAGTCGGTATTTGTATTTTCTGGCCGCCCCTATTCACGATGAAAAAGGCAAAGTTATCGCCGCTATTGAAACACTGCAGGATGTTTCCCGTGACGAAGAATTAGGCAGAAGCTTGCGCGAATACGCGGAGACGCTGCAGAACGAACTGACGGAGAATATCGAGCTTAGAAGAGAAATTGAAGAACTCTACAATTACCTGCAATCCATTATAAAAAGCCTGCCGGATAAAATTTATGAAATGGATGAAAACGGCATGATCAATTACATGAGCCGCGGCAGGCTGAAAAACGGCAAGGCGTCCTCCCGTGAATTACAAGGCGTTCATTTTATGGAGTTTGTCGCTCCGGATAACCGGGATTTTGTCTTGTCCATGTGGAAGCTGGCCAAGCAGGGTATCTATAAACCTTATGAGATAGAAGCCACGACAAAAGACGGTAAAAAAATAAATTTATTGATGACCACTTCTCCCGTGGTGGGCAGCAATCGATACATAGTCGTGCAGCGCGACATTACGGAATTTAAAAATCTGGAGAAGAAACTTTACGAAAGCGAAAAGCTGGCGGCGCTCGGGCAATTATCCGCGGGCATCGCGCATGAAGTGCGCAACCCCCTTTCTTCGATCAAGATGAGCCTGCAGATTCTGCAAAAGAGAATAAGCCCTGCCGGCAACGATCTCAAGAGATTCAAAATCGCCGAAAAAGAAGTGGAACACCTCGAGGAACTGGTTAATAACATTCTTATTTATGCTAAGCCGATGGAGCCGCAGAAAGCGCCGTCCGATTTGGCCAAAGTGCTTGATCACGCCATCGCCATGGCGGAAAAAGGCATTGAGGATAAAAAGGTTGAATTGCAGACAGAATTTTCTGATGTCACGCCCGTCAAAGTTGACGCGGCAATGTTGGGAGAAGCTTTTCTGAATCTTATCCGCAACGCCGTGGAGGCCGTTGATGAACACGGCAATGTTTTTGTTTCACTGCGGCCCGCTGAAGACAACCAGCAGGCGGTTGTGGTGGAAATCGGAGATAATGGTTGCGGTATTGATGAAGCTGATATGCCGCATGTATTTAATCCTTTCTTTACGATGAAAAAATATGGTACAGGTTTAGGGCTTTCACAGGTTAAAAAAATTATTGATCTCCATCAGGGGACTATAGATATTATAAGCAAGCCCAATGAGGGAACAACGGTGCGCGTTACATTGCCTGTGGGAAGTGATGATTCACGCTCGGCGTGACGCGAATAAAGGTTAAGGCTTGAAGATATGTCCAAGATTCTGGTCATTGATGACGACGCTTCTATCCGCGAAACGCTGGATTTGTATCTGACCGAAGAAGGCTACAAAGTGGAAACCGCAGAAACCGGCACGGACGGCCTGAATAAATATGTGAAAAATCCCGCCGATGTTGTCATTCTGGATATCCGGCTGCCGGATGTTGACGGGTTTTCCGTTCTGGAAGATCTCAAAGAAGAAAACGAAAATGTCAAAGTTATCATGATTACCGCTTTTCATGACATGGAAACAACCATCAACGCCATGAAGGGCGGCGCTTTCGATTATATTCACAAGCCGGTTAATGTGGATGAGCTGGATATTGCCATAAAAAAAGCCCTGAAATCGGTGGAGATGGAAAAAAAGATTGACGGACTTTTAATGGAGCCCTCGCGAAGTTTCCGCGTAGGCGATATTATCGGCACCGGCAACAAGATGCGTGAAATTTTCAAGACCATCGGCATTGTTTCGCAAAGCCGCACCACGGTTTTAATTCAGGGCGAAAGCGGCACAGGCAAAGAATTGATTGCAAAGGTTATTCACCATAATACTTCGCCGGACGAACCTTTTATTGCCGTCAATTGTTCGGCGATTGTGGAAACGCTCTTGGAATCGGAACTGTTTGGCCACGAAAAGGGCTCTTTTACCGGAGCAGTTTCCCGTAAATTGGGCAAGTTCGAACTGGCGCGTTTTGGCACGGTCTTTCTGGATGAAATAAGCGAAATGTCGGTTAACCTTCAAGCGAAGCTCCTGCGGGTTTTGCAGGAAATGGAATTCGACAGAGTGGGCGGTAAAGATAAGGTAAAAGTCAACGCCCGGATAATGGCCGCGACCAACAAAGATTTAAAGGCGATGGTCAAAGAAGGAAAATTTCGCGACGATTTATTTTATCGTTTGAATATCGTCTCTATTACCATTCCGCCGCTCAGAGAACGCCTTCAGGATATAGCTCCCCTGATTGATTATTTGCTGGCGTAGATTAATCTGGATTTGCATAAAAAAGTGATCGGTGTCTCTGATGAGATGATGGAAATATTCATGAATTATCAATGGCCGGGCAACATTCGCGAGCTGGAAAATTTACTCGTGCGCGCCTGTGTTGTTGCGCAGGGTCAGGTTTTGGGAAAAAATGATTTTCCCGAACTCGGGAAGGATGAAGCGGGCAAAGAGCGTAAAGATGATCTGGCGGAAGTATTCACGCCCGCCGCACCGGGCAAACTGTTTACACTGGATGAAGTGGAAGAGC
>JBFYYA010000205.1:0-5181 GCA_041310245.1 Syntrophaceae bacterium
GTGACCATGCCCGCGCCGGAAACAATAAACCAGTGTTCCGCGCGCTTTTTGTGGCGCTGAAGGCTCAGGACTCCGCCGGGATTCACAACGATTCTTTTCACTTTGTGATCCGGGGCGTCGGAAAGTACTTCGTAATATCCCCAGGGGCGCTTATTATTTTCTTCCATAATATTCACCTGTTTTTTTGAGTAACATAAAATTTAGTTAATGAAAAGGTGGTTTTAAGCGCTTTCCGGCTCGCTTTAGACTATAATTTGTGATAAATAAATATAAATTTTATATGCATGGATACCAGTTTCCAAACTGTGTAGCAATGTCTTTGCGAGCGAAGCAATCTCATGTGTCTTTGATAATATAAAGATTGCCACACGCACTATCGTGCGTTCGCAATGACAAATGAGGATTAGGACACAGTCTCTGCACCGGTATGAAAGCCGAAAGAAATAAATTATTAATGAAGATTAACTACACGCTCAAACGCAGCAGAAAAAGAAGAAAAACGATTTCCCTCAATATCGGACATAGTAACGAAATTGTCGTCCGCGCGCCTTATTTTACCTCGGCACGCGAAATAAACAGGTTTATTCAGGAAAAACAATCCTGGATTGAGAAAACTATTAAAAAGCAGGCCGACAAGGCGCTCTTGATCCAAGAAAGAAATTTTGTTTCGGGCGAATACTTTTATTATCTGGGAGAAAGCATTGAACTTGAGGCGTTTTTTGAGCCTAAAGAAAAAAATGGGCTTGTCTTCTGGAGCAATCGTTTTTATCTTAACTCGCCGGATGACATAAAAACTAAGCGGCAACTTTTTATTGTATGGTACAAGCAAAAAGCTCTGGAGCATATCGGCGAGCGTGTTGATTTTTACTGCCGCGAATTAAATCTCCGGGCGCGCGGTGTGCGCATATCCTCCGCGCGGCAGCGCTGGGGATCATGTTCCCCGGATAACAAACTGGCCTTCAGTTTCCGGCTGATAATGATGCCGCCGGATGTAATAGATTATGTGATTGTGCACGAACTCATGCATATAAAAGAAAAGAGTCACTCCCGGCGATTCTGGAAATTAGTGGCAGAGGCAATGCCGCAATACAAAACAAACCAACGAAACCTGAAAAAACATGGAGAGACATTTACATTTTAATAAGCCGCCGGGAAAAGAAATTTTATGGAAAAATTAGAGATAGTTGATTTTCAGCACCGCGAATGCCTGATGAAAAGATTCAAAGATTTGAATCTGTCTATCTCCGACTATACTTTTGCCAACGTTTATCTTTTCCGCCAAATCAGCCACTATCAGTTTTTGCAGGCGGACTGTGGCCTGTTTATCTGCGGCAAGAACAAAAAGGGGCAACCATACGTCATGCCGCTCAATGATCTGCGTTCCTGCGATATGGAACTATTTAATGAACTTCTTGATGAACACGGCTTCTTTTACCCGATTCCCGAAGGGTGGCTCACCTTTTTCCCGGAAAACAAATTTATTGTCGCAAGCGACGATGGCGAGTCAGATTATATTTACCTGACGGAAAAAATGGCTTCGTTTTCCGGAAAAACCTTCACCCGCCACCGTAATCATCTCAACCAGTTTCTTTCTTTGTATGAACCTAAAGGGGTTTCCCTTGACGAAAATAATTCTGTAGATGGTTTAGAAATATTAAGCCATTGGCAAAATGAATCGAGAATAACAGTGGAAAAGACCGATTTTGCCCAGTGCGAAGAGGCGCTTAAAAAATTTTCGGGGCTTGCGCTGTGGGGCACAATATATTACATAGAAAATCAACCAGCCGGTTTTATTATCGGCGAGCCGCTGAATACGGATACTTTTGTGCTGCATTTCGCCAAAGCCTCCACAAAATATCACGGCATTTATGAATTTATGTTCAACGATGCAGCAAAGAAATTGATGTCTGAATATAGATATCTTAATCTGGAAGAAGACATGGGCAATAAAAATTTGCGCAAGACAAAACTGTCTTACGGCCCGGAAATGCTATTAAAAAAATACCGTGTCAGCCGCAAAGCTTAGCTTGGATTATATTTAATGAGTAAACCAGTACCTATAACAGATTTGCGCGAAGGCGATCAGGGAATAATTCATTCCTTAACCGGCGGCTCTGCCCTGACTAGCAGACTGGCCGGCATGGGCCTGGCCGCAGGCGCGAGATTCCGGATCGCCCAGGTCAGCGGTGGCCTGATCGTAGTTTTAGTGGCCGACACCAGAATCGCCCTCGGGCGCGGCGAGGCATCAAAAATAATGGTTTTGAAGGTCGACCCGAAAGAGGCTATCTGTGAATTACCCGTGGAAAAAGAAATTTCCGTGGCGCTGGTCGGTCAGCCCAATGTCGGAAAATCCACTATGTTCAATATTCTTACCGGCCTGTCCCAGCACGTGGGAAACTGGCCGGGTAAAACCGTGGAGAAAAAAGAAGGCATCCATCGTGCCGATAATATTTTGCTCCGTATTGTTGATTTGCCCGGCACATACAGCCTGACGGCTTTTTCCGAAGAAGAAAGAATAACCCGAGATTTCATCATCAAGGAAAAACCGGATGTTGTCGTTTTGGTTTTAAACGCGGCAGCCCTCGAGCGCAGCCTTTATCTTTTGACCGAAGTTTTGCTGTTGAAACGTCCGGTGATTGTCGCCGTCAATATGATGGATGTCGCTTCCGATCAGGGCACGCAAATTGACACCAAGGCGCTATCTGAAGCCCTGGGCTTGCCGGTCATTCCCATGATCGCCCGGCGCAACAGCGGCATCAAAGAGCTAGTGGAAAAAATTACGGCTTTCACAACCGGCAAAATTAAGGCAGATCCTAGCCTGCCTGAAGTTTCCGCCGATCATCAGCATGTATACTCTGAAATATTGTCTCAAATCTCCGGCTATGTACAGGAACCCCGCGCTCCCGAATGGGTTGCCATAAAATTGATGGAAGGAGACCCGGAAGTATCGGCACTGGTGGAAAAATCAGCAGACAAATCCTCCTGGGAAAATATCCAAAACATTTTAAGCAAACACGAAGACTCATTGCACGCGGTGGTTAACGGGCGCTACGAATGGGTGGAAAAAATTGGGCGCGCGGCGGTTTCGCGCTTCAAGATGGGAGAGCTGGTGCTCACCGATCGTATTGACCACGTTCTTACCCGCCCTCTTTTCGGAATTCCCATATTGCTGGCCGTAATGGCCGTGGTTTTTTTTCTTACTTACAGCGTCGGTGTTCCCTTGCAAAACTGGATGGCTGAAGGCATCGGGGCAATCAGCCGGTGGCTGGCGCCATCAATGGCCAGCTGGCCTGTATGGACAAAAGGGTTAGTTATCGACGGCGTTATCGGCGGCGTCGGTTCGGTTTTAACTTTTTTGCCGATTCTGCTTATCTTCTTTGCTATCATGGCTTTTCTGGAAGACGTGGGTTACATGGCGCGGGCGGCGTTTGTCATGGACCGCATTATGCACCTGGTCGGCCTGCACGGAAAAAGTTTTCTGCCCATGTGTCTGGGTTTCGGTTGCAACGTACCGGCGGTTCTCGGCGCGCGGATCATTGAAACGCGCAAAGCCCGGATGATCACGCTCCTTCTGATTCCCTTTGTGCCCTGCACGGCAAGGCTGGCTGTGCTAACGCTAATTTCTGCCGCCATCTTCGGCTCCAACGCGGCATATTTTGCATGGAGCATTCTGGCGCTGAACATCGCCATCCTGGGAATTGCCGGAATCTTTGTCAACAAAGTCCTCTGGAAACAGGATGCGCCCTTCATTATGGAGTTACCGATTTATCAACGACCGGACGCCCGCACAATTCTTATGGTAATTTGGGCCAGAATTATCGCCTTCATCCGCAAGGCGGGAACAATTATTTTGGCGGTATCAATTATTATCTGGATTCTATCTTATCTTCCCACGGGAGTTGTGGAGGAAAGCTGGCTGGCGCGAGCCGGCATGGCGATTGCGCCACTGGGCGTGCCATTGGGACTGGACTGGAAAATGATTACCGCGTTGATTACCGGCTTTGTCGCCAAGGAAAACGTGGTCGCAACGCTGGGTGTTCTTTATTCCGTGGGTGAAGATGGCCTTGTCGCCATTTTGCCGAATGTGATGAGCCAAGCCTCCGCCGCCGCATTCCTGGTGGTAATGATGCTTTTTATTCCCTGCGCCGCGACAGTGGCCGTTTTGCGCAAAGAAATGAACAGCAATAGATGGTTCTTCTCCGCTATTATGATGATGCTGATTGTTTCTTATCTAGGAGGAATGGCCGCTTACAATTTTGTCAGTTGGCTTGGCGCCTGACAAACAGATTTATTTTATATCTGTTTTTTTGCTTTGAACTCTTCTATTTAAGCGCTTGTTTATTCTTTTTTTGAACTCATCGACAAATTCTCTAGAAGAAAGATATTTGTCGGCAAAGGAGACGATAAAAGCTTCCTTGTATCTGGGCGGGACGGCAGTCAGCGGCCACATGTGTTTCACAATAATATCTTCTTCAATTTTATTTAATGAAAAGTTTTTCCTGGCGTTGGCCAGGGCAATACGTGGATGTTCTAAGCCGTGAAATTTATCACTGGGCAAATCCGGCTCATCATGATTTCGCCAGTCATAGAAAAAATAATCATGAAGAAGGGCGCCGCGCGCCGCGGAACGATAATCAAGCTTCGCGTATTTGCATATCCGGTATGATAAATAAGCCACTTCTTTAACATGTTCATAAATTGAAGAATTGTGATGATAATAATCTTTTAGTTTAATAAACTCCTCATGTTCGTAAATGTCTTTAATCATCTCGTAATAGTCATTCTCGTACGGCCTGCGGCCTTCGATTTCCATAATAATCTTGTCCTGAACGGATTTTAAAAAAGTGCCAACTTTGCTCTTGATTTTATTATTGATCTTGTCGTTGATGTAACGGTTAAGATTCGGAAAAGCATTGCGCAGCCGCCGGAAGGAATCGAAAATGCGCTCGATTTCAACATCGCTGAGGTTAAAATACTCCGCGTACAGATAGGCAATTTTCTTTCGAAATGCCGCAATGGATATTATGGAGAATAAAAAATCCGTTAAATAGTAGGCCAGAAAAATAGTGGAGAAAATCTTAATGTAAAAAAGATCCAGCCCAAGCAACTGACGGGAAGCCGCCGGATGAATAATTGTTATAAAAATAAGCGCGAGGATTACCCAGGCGATGGTAAAAATGA
>JBFYYA010000206.1:0-3158 GCA_041310245.1 Syntrophaceae bacterium
AGGATCCGGATGTGTATTGGAAATTGGGAGATGTATTTCATTCTTCGCCTTTGTCCATTGCCTCGCCCAACATCCTGTTTTATGATAAGCATGATAAAAGCTATCCTACAGCTTATGAACAATACCGAGATGCACATATCAGGACTTCCGCCAATGGAAAACGCCTGATGATTGTCGGCGCGAATGATGGGCAGCTTCATGCTTTTCGCACGGGTGAACTAAACGGCACCACCGGTGGAGGAAGCGAAAAGTGGAGTTTTATTCCGCCTAATCAGTTATCGCGGCTTAAACTAACCGCCCACGAGTCGCTTCCAACATCGTTACTGCGGCAGTATTATGTTGACGGACCATCCACCGCCGCCGAAGTTTGGATTAAAAGCGGAACAACAGCGACGCTGATCGATAACACCACAAAATCTGAAAGCGAGTGGATGACTCTGCTGGTGACATCTCAGGGCCGCGGCGGAATGTCGACGCTTTGGAGTTCATCTACCGCCTGTGATTCCGGATTCAGCCCGTATTATTCATCTACCTTTAATAATTATTGCGGTTATTACGCGCTAGATGTCAGTGATACCACCAGCACGCCAACTTTTAAATGGCGGATCGGGGGAACTTCTGGCCTTTCCACAACTAACGGCAATCATTATTTGGCTCAACCCTGGAGCAAAATGACCATGGGACGCGTCCGGATAGATAATGTCGAAAGATGGGTAGGATTAATCGGAGGCGGATATTCCGGATGCGGACAGGTCTCGAACCAATGCGCCGCGAGCGGCAAAGCTTTTTATGTTATTGATTTGAAAGACGGTTCAATCCTCTGGACGTATAATTATAGTAACGATTCAACAATGAATTACGATCTTGTTGCCGGACCTGTAGCTATAGATTATGACAACGACGGTTTCTGGGATAGGGCTTATATCGGCGATTTAGGCGGCAGTATTTGGAAATTCAATTTCTGTACTAAAAGTCAGGCGGGGGCAACCGACGGCTGTGGCATATCCAACTGGAGCGGTTCGAAATTATTTACTGAGCCCGCTCAGTCGGTTATTCGCCCCATCTATACATCTGTTGCTGTCGCTCCTGACGAGACGGGGACTATCTGGGTATATGTAGGTACAGGCGACAAAACTAACCCCACCGCGCCCAACGCGCAGGAAAGGTTTTACGCGATAAAAGACATAGCCCCGAATGAACAGCCTTTTGACGCCGGTGATTTGCTCAACCTGGGTGACAGCGGTGTTTATGATCCATATGCTTCCTATGCTACCACATCGAAATATGGCTGGTATATTACCTTTTCCGGATCGGAAAAAGTTTTAGCGGAGCCGGTTGTTTATCAGGGACATGTTTATTTTACATCTTATATTCCCAACCAAGGCGGTTCTGATCCCTGTAACACAGCGGGTGAAGCTGTGGTCTATAATTTGGATTACATAACCGGCGCGGGACTGTGGGACGGAGACAGGAGTATCAGCCTTGGCGAAGGCACCGGTGTGCCGTCAGCAGTAGTCGTTTCGATTGGCCCGGATGGATCAGCAGATCTTTATGTTTCTACAAGCGTGGCCGGCAGCGGTGGTCATGGAATAAAACTTACTGATGAGGGCTTAAAACCCGAGGATAACAGATTGATCTACTGGCAGGATATGCGCGTGCAGTAGTTTTGCTTTGAAAATGATAGCCTGTTGAAGATCTGGTTTTTAAAAGACAAGCGGCAGATAAAAACGCCGCTTGTCTTTTTATTTAATGTAGATTTTGGATTTTATCACATAAAAATTCTTGACATAAATACTGTATCTTAATAAAGTATCGATCAAAGATTTTTGCCAAGCAGGAAGGATTGCAAGATGAGTTCTGAAAAAAAATATTGCGCGATATGCGCCTGGCGCGTGGGCTGCCAAAAACGTTTCAGCGTTTCCACGGATTCTCAGGGACAAGTCCGTTGCCCGGATTATTCACGTGATCTGTCCATAAAAGACGCCGATATCGAAGAAGCCGTAAAAAAAGACCAGCAGTAATAATTTAACAAAACACCGCCGGTCTATTATTTTTTCAAGATATTTTTTTAGTAAATGAATTTGCCGATGTCGTTTCTTTCGTCAAAGCAAATTGCCAAGTGCATGCGCTGAAATTCATCTTTCCACTTGCGCAGGATTATTCCTAAAAATTCCAATTCGTTTTCATTGAAAATAACCTTCAGTTTTACTTTCGCGCCTACTTTCGGCGCCGCGTCCGCCTCATACAGCATTAAATGAATGCCGTTATTGGAAATATCCACTGCCTGGCTTTCTTTCTTCTGACATTTTACGCGGATGTCCGGCAGCAGTTTTTTTTTGATTCTCGGCCAGTTTCTTAAATCGCAGTGCGCCGGCTCGTTTAATTTATACAAAATAAGCCGGCCTTCTTCTGTAAGTCCTTTAATTCTTGCCTCAAATCCAAATCTGGCAACAGGCCTGGAATCATTGGCGCTGTAAGTTACAAGGATAATTTCGCTGATGGAATTATTATCAATTGCCGGTTTGGTCTGTTCAATGGTGAAATACTCGTTGGGTAATTGCTGGTAAAAACGGGAACGGCGGATTTCTTTTTTCCCGAAAACCAGACAAATTTCCTGTTCTGGTTGAATGTCTAAGCGCATGGCGTATCTCTTTGCTGTCTGTTGATCGGCAAAAAATAGACCCAAGTTGCCCAAAATTGCAGACAATTTTAACGGCAAGGATTTGTTAAGTCAAGCAATTATATGCAGGAAGAACGTTCTTGCCGCTTGATTAAGTAATGAAAATGTAATAGTAGAGCGCTCGTTATATTATGAATTGACGGAGGAATTGGAATAATGTCTAAAAAATCAAACACCGAAGCATTACAAGAGGATGTGCGCATTATTTCCCGACGCCTGCTTGGTGGGGAAATGTCCGAAAAAGAAATGCAGTCTTTATTGAAAAAAATCCCCGATGTCGCTGAAAACGCTGAAGAAATTACCATAGACGAAGACTAAGCAGTATAATTATGCTGATTGATTCCCACGCTCATCTCGAGATGAGCGAGTTTGATCATGACCGCCGGAATGTTATCGAGCGCGCGATATCTGCGGGTGTGGAATATATTATAACTGTCGGGACAAACGCCGAGTTGAGCCAAAAAGCAATAGCTCTTGC